>CAUDDF010000003.1:0-78464 GCA_958448275.1 uncultured Collinsella sp. | reverse complement strand
GCCCGAGACGGGCCCGGGCTGACAATTTCGACTGTAATGGACGTTCTTAAATGACTAGCTGTTGGGGACACTCTTTCGCCATCCGGCAGTTAGGGACGTTCCCTTTCTGCCGGCAGCTGAGGACAGTCCTTGGCAACCCGGCCGGCAAGCCGGCGGTTCGGCAAAGACTGTCCCCAATGACTAGTCGTTTAAGTCTGTCCCCAATGACCACTCTTGGTCGTTTAAGTCTGTCCCCAATGAGTACCCGATGACTAGGTGGCTAGGCGTGGGATTTGGTGCGTGCGAGGGCTAGGCCTACGGCGGCGATGGCGGCGGCGAAGAGCACGGTGACGCCCAGGTCGCAGGCGATGTCGCCCAACACGGCAGACGTCAGGTCCGACGCGAGCGCCTTGCCGATCGCGTCGTTCACCCAATACGTCGGCACAAAGTGCGCCGCGGTCTGCACGGCCGAGCCCATGAGCGACAGCGGCATCCAGGCGCCGCCCAAAAACGTCATGAGCATGCCGAGTAAGTTGCCCACGCCGTTGAGCAGCTCCTCGCGCGCCCAAGCTCGACAGCGTAAAGCCAACGGCCAGCGGCGTGCACGCCAGGGCAAACGTTGCCGCCAGCGCAAGGCACACGCGGCCCACGCCGACCTCGGCAACCGCGCCGGCAAAGCCCACGACGCCCATCATGCTCGACACAAACCAGATGCAGACGGTGAGCACGGCGGCGGCGGCAAACACGGCAAGCGAACGTTGGCGCTCGGAGATTGGGCCGGCATCCATACGACGCACGCGCTCGGGCTCGTTCATGCCCGAGAACACCAACCCCACCGATACGATGACCGACGAGATAATCGCGTACGCGCCAAAGTTGAAGTACGACTCGAGCGTGGCGGCAGCAGCCGAGTCGACCTTGACCCGCTCGATCTGGACCTCCGCGCGCTTTGCAGCGGCATGTTCGGCGGCCTTGGCAACGTCGCCGTTGGAGGCAGTGGGCTCAAGTGCGGCTGCAGCGCCCGCGAGCGAGATCCAGCGCGAAGCCTCGGCAGACGAAAGCGCCGCCGCCATGGTGCCGGCACCGTAGGTCACATCGAGCTTGGGCAGGGACTCCCCCGCGCGGGCAGCCGCGACCAGGTCGTCCTCGAACCCCTCCGGGATAAAGAACACGCAGTCGGCGCTGCCCTTGGCGCTGTTGCTCTTGGAGAGCGCGTCCGCAAGGTCGTACGTGTCATCGCCGACGCCCGTGACCAGGTCAAACCGCGAACCTAGGTGCTTGGTGAGCGCAAGTGAAAGATCACTGCCATCGCGGTCGACCACGATCACGTTGGCGTCGTAGGGCTTGTACTCGGTGAGCTGCGACGAGTTCCAGCTCACAGATGCCGCGATGAATACGCCCATCAGCGAAATGAACACCGTATAGATGAGCAGGTAGAACGGGTGCGCCAGCGCCATGCGAAGCGCGGTCTTAAAGGTGCTCATAGCGGCTCCTTCCAAAAATCAGCGTGGCGGCGGCAACAAACACCAGCGTCATGAGGACCAGCGCGCCCGCGCGAACGGCAAAAGGCCCCAAGTCTTCAAAGAAATACAGGCGGTTGAACATGTCGCAGATAAGCTTGACGGGGTTGAGCCAGCACTCAGCCGGGCAGGCGCGGGCGACGTCGTCGGCAAGCGCCATCGCAGGCTCGCCGTAGAGGCCGGCGAACAGGGCGCACGTAGTGGCAAAGCCCGTGAGGATGCCAGACTTGGACGCCTTGCCGCCCTTAACGGGAAGCGTGCCCACAAAGAGTCCCAAGCCCGTGGCGGCAAGCGCGGAAGCGGCGCCGCCCACCAAACACAGCCCCTCGCGCCCGCCAAAGTCGACGCCCACGACCAGACGCACGTAGCCGATCGCGATCGCCATCGAGGCAAAGGAGACCAGCCACGAGCCCACAAAGATACCGGCCAGCGACGCCGTTTTGGAAAGACCACCCGCGCAGCGGCGCGCGCCAAGGCCCGACAGATTGGGTTGCAGATCGACGACGCTCAAGGCGGCAAACTCGGCAGACATCATCGCCACCAGGCCAAAGAGCGCGTAATAGTAGATGACCGTGCCATCGGGCGTGGTGCGTGTCAGGCTTACGCGGCGGGTGCCGCCCTCGAGCGACAGAGCGCGCGCAACCGCCTCGGGGTCGGCGAGTGCCGCCGGGTTGTCCTGGGCAATCTGGGACATGAGCTCGGCATTTTGTGTATACGAGCTTGCCACCGTCTCCAGGATGCTGCGATCGGTGAGCACCGATGATGCGCGCGAGCTGTCGTAGCTCGATAGCAGTGTGAGCTTGGGTGCGCCTGCGTCGTCGACCGTATAGATGCCCGCGACCTCGCCGGCCTTAAGCGCACGGTTCGCATCGGCTGCGTCGTCGCACTCGTGGATCTCGAGCAGCTGATTGTCGCTCTCCTTGGCAAGCGAAGCCGCCGCATCCTTAAAGGTCGAGGCGTCCCAGGCCTCATCCGCTACGACAGCCACTGGCACCGGGTCGATCTTGCCGTCGGAGCTGAGGTTCGCAAACATAAACATAAACATCGTGGAAAGCGCGATGGGAAAGAGAGCGCCCCAAACCCACGTGCTCGGCCGGCGCAGCAGCGTCTTGACCGTAATGATAATGGTGTTGAACATGGCCGCCCCCTAGTCGCGCAGCTCGCGGCCGGTGATCTCGAGGAACACGTCGTTGAGGGTCGGTGGCTCGCTCCACACGCGGCCGAGCGCAACGTCGGCAGCGCGCAGCGTGTCGAGGATGTCGACCAGATTGTGCGGACTCGTCTCGCAGGTGCAGACGAGCTCGCCGCCGGACAGCTCGACGCTGAGCACGTGCTCGAGGGCGCGCAGCCGCTCGACCGTGGCTGGCTCGACGGCGCCCACCTCGACGGTCACGCGCTCGCCCATCTGAATCATGCGTTTGAGCTCGTCGTTGGTGCCCTGCGCCAGCACGCGGCCGCCGTCCATGATCATGATGCGGCTGCAGATCTGCTCGACTTCCTCCATGTAATGGCTGGTATACACCACCGTGGCGCCCTCGTCGCGCAGGCGGCAGATGCCCTCCAGGATGGCGTTGCGGCTCTGCGGGTCGACCGCCACCGTGGGCTCGTCAAAAAAGATGAGCTCGGGCTTGTGCGCGATGCCGCAGGCAATGTTGAGACGACGCGCCAGGCCGCCCGAGAGCTTGCCGGGGCGGAACTTGGCAAAGTCGCCCAAGCCGACAAAGTCGATGGCCTCGTCGACCAGCGCACGGCGGCGCTTGCGGTCGTTGACGTAGAGACTGCAGAAATAGTCGATGTTCTCGCGCACGGTGAGCTCGTCGAACACCGCAACTTGCTGCGGGACCACGCCGATGCGGCGCTTGAGGTCATAGCGGGCGGGCGTCATGGGTTCACCGAACAGCTCGATGGTGCCTTTGTCGTAGGCGAGCAGCTGCAGAATGCAGTTGATGGACGTGGTCTTGCCCGAGCCGTTGGGGCCCAGCAGGCCAAAGATCTCGCCGGGGGCGATGCTCAGATTAAAGTGGTCGAGCGCGATAAGATCGTCGTAGCGCTTGACGAGATTTTCGACGTGGACGATGTCTGTCATGAGGCGGCCCTTCTGTTGATTGCGGCCCGGTACGATTGCATCATCGCAGGAACCGCCGGCGCGCACCAGTGAGCTTTGTCACGAGTGCGGGGTCTTGGTCGTGCGGCCTGCCGACGCCCCCGCTTTGCCGCGCGGGAGGAATGTCACGGTTGCGCAGGCGGCCCCTCCACCATGCGCGGCTTCGCGTACAATACCCGTATGAACAGGCTTTTCGACAAATCGATCGTGCTGGCGTGCTGTATTGCGGCCGCCATGGGTCTTGCTGTGGACGCTCGCCTGGTCGCGGCGTTTTGCCTTGGCGTTATTGCCACCTCGCTGGCCGAGGTCGCACAGGGAAACCGCGCCCGCCGTGCGAGCGAGACCGCGAGCTACGTTTACATCATCGCGGCAGTCTTCGTGCCGCCGTTTGTGCCGTTTGCGCCTCTCGCTCTCTATGACATCGCGCGACGCGTTCACCGTGAACGAATCTGGCCCGCGCTGGCGATTGGCGCCGTGCTTGTCTGCGCGCTTGTCGCGGACCTTCGTGGTGGCGTGCTCACCACCCGAACGCTGCTGTTAACCGCCATCCTTTCGGTCGCCGCCACGTTGCTGTCGCTGCGCACCGCGCAGCTGGAGCGCGAACAGGAACGCATGCGTCGCACCCGCGACAAGCTGCAAGAACGCGCCCTGGCACTCGAGGCACGCAACCGCGACCTCGCCGACCGCCAGGACTACGAAGTCGAGCTCGCGACGCTCGCCGAACGCGCCCGCATCGCGCGCGAGATCCACGATAACGTCGGGCACCAGCTCACGCGCGCCTCACTGCAGGCCGAAGCCCTACGCGTGGTCCACGCCGACGAGCCTGGCGTCGCCGCCGATTTCGCCGACGTTAAACGCACGGTTGACGAGGCGCTCCAGCTTGTGCGCACCAGCGTCCACGCGCTCAACGACAACGCCGTCGACCTTTCCGTGCAGCTCGAACGCATTGTCGAAGGCACACGCTCGGACGGCGGCCCGCAGATTGAGCTTGAAGTTATGGCCGAACATGCGCCCGCAAACGTCGCCAACTGCTTTGCAGCGGTCCTGCGCGAAGCGCTCTCCAATACCATGCGCCACGCTTGCGCCCAGACCGTCACCGTACGGTGCATGGAGCATCCGTCGTTTTACCAGCTCATTGTTACCGACGATGGCGTGGGTGAGGTCCAAGCAAGCGGCCGCGGCACCGCGGAGGGCATGGGGCTTACCTCCATGCGCGAGCGCATCGAGGCGCTTGGCGGCACCTTCACCGCCGGCCCGCGTGCCGGCGCCGGCGGCTGGCGTGTGTTTGCCACCGTTCCCAAACAGCAAGGAGATGAGGGCCGATGAGGCTCATCGTTGTCGACGACGACCGCTTGGTGGTCGATTCGCTCAAGATTATCTTGGGCGCCCAGCCGCAGATCGAAGTGGTGGGCACCGGTGCCAACGGCAACGATGCGGTGGCGCTCTACGCTGAGCACGCACCCGATATCGCGCTGCTCGACATCCAGATGCCGGGACGCGACGGCCTTTCGGCCGCGCGCGAGATCCTTGAGCACGACCCTGCGGCGCGCGTGGTGTTTCTGACGACATTCTTGGATGACGAGTACATTGTGTCGGCGCTCAAGCTGGGCGCCCGCGGCTACCTGATCAAGACCGATGTCGCTGCCATTCCGCCGGCGTTGGCGCAGGTCATGGACGGCAAACGCGTGCTCGAGGGCAAGGCGATCGAAGATATCAACTTTGATGGGGCGGACGTCGAGGCCGGCGCGACCCGCCGGCCCGCCGCCTTTGCCGGCCTGACCGACCGCGAGTTCGAAGTCGCCGAGCTCATCGCCCGCGGCCTCGACAACAAGGAGATCGCTGCCACCGCCTATATGGGCGAAGGCACCGTGCGCAACCACATCAGCTCAATCCTAGCCAAAATGGGGCTACGCAACCGCACCCAAATCGCCATCGCCTATCTACGAGGCTAGCCGCTGGCTGCCGCCAATTTGATGCCATTTCAAAACTATGCCGGTTTACTACGATGAACCGCATATCTCCGACCACGGCAAATTGCGCACTTACAAAACCGCAGGTAGAACACTTGCGATATTTGCAAAAATGCGGGTGTGGTCAGGAATCTCGGATTCATCGTAGTAAACCGGCATAGTTTTGTTCGGGCGGCCCTACACGAGTGCCCCCGCAAGCCTCGCGGGACCAAAATGATCCGTTTTCCTCCGCCCACGGGGATCGGCCGACGGCGCCTGCCACGAAATCGGCCCATCTACTACGTTTGACTCGATACCCCCGACCATAACCGCTTTTCATGAAAAACCGCAGGCGTTCTACCTGCGGTTTTCATTTCGCATTACTTGCTGTGGTCGAGGGCTGCCACCTAAACGTAGTAGATGGGCCCATTTCGTGGCAGACGGGTCACGTGGCAGCCCTCGCAAGGCCAAAATGATCCGTTTCCCTCTGCCCACGGGAGATCAAAGGCTGTTACGGATATGGCGCCATTTCAAAACTATGCCGGATTACGGGGCTAAAGTCGGGGCCCTCATCCATACCTTCATTTTTTGAAAAACGGCAAGCTATCTACCTGCGGTTTTGTTTTTGCAATTTTCTGTATGGTCGGAGGTTCGCTATCCAGCCCCGTAATCCGGCATAGTTTTGTTCGCAGCGGCACAACCGCGCGTTTAAGCGCGGGGCCGGTGGGGCATTTTTGCCCCACCGGCCCCGTCTTCGCGCTACTCCGGCTTGGTTTCTACCGTGGGAGTCTTATCCACCGCAACTGGGGTGCGGGCGGTGTCCATAGTCAGGCAGTGCTTGGGGCAGCTCTCGATGCACTCACCGCACACCACACAGGCATACGGGTCGATCGACCACGTTCCACCCTTGCGATCGACCGCGAGCGCGCCCGCCGGACAGCGACGCGCACACATGCCGCAGCAGATACACACGTCCATGTCGTTGACGATATGCCCGCGCAAGCGCTCGGGTGCCGCGAGCTTCTCCTGCGGATAGCACACCGTTACCGGCTGCTTGACCATAGAGCCCAAGGCCGTCTTGGCAAATGTCAGCAAACTCATGCCGCGCCTACCTTTCCGTGCAGCTAATGCAGGGGTCGATGGTCAGGATAATCATGGGCACGTTGGCAAGGAGTACGCCCTGCAGCGCATGCGTCAGACCCGCCAAGTTCTGCGACGTCGGCGTGCGCACGCGGAAACGGTCCAGGTTCTTGGTGCCGTTGCCGCGCACATAGTAATACGCCTCGCCGCGCGGCTGCTCAATCACAACCTCGCCGCGCGCGCCGTCGGCCGGCGTAAGCTTGGTGCGCCCGCCAATCCCGTCGTGCGGAATCTTGCCCACAAGCTCCTTAATGATGTCCATGGCCTGCGTGACCTCGGCGCAACGCACCTGGCAGCGGGCATAGCAATCGCCATCGGTAGCAACGATGGGCTCAAACGCGGCCAAGTCCGCATAGGCGCCGTCACCGAACATGCGCACGTCGTAGTCCACGCCCGAGGCGCGGCCGAACGGACCGACCATCGAAAGCTCCAGCGCGTCTTTCTTGCTAATCACGCCCACGCCATGCAGGCGCTCGCCGCAGCTGTCGTCGTCCAAAAACGTATGCACCAGGGCCTCGTAGTCAGGACGCATGGCATCGAGCGTCTGGACAATGCCCGCCAGCTCGGAGTCCTCGATATCGTGCTTAAGGCCGCCGATCTCGTTAATCGACAGAATCACGCGCCCGCCGCAAGTGCTCTCAAAAATCTTGAGTATCTGCTCGCGCAGGGTCCATGACCGATAGAACAGCGCCTCGAAGCCAAAGGCGTCGGCGAGCAGGCCCAGCCACAGCAGATGCGAGTGAATGCGCGAAAGCTCGTGCAGAATGGTGCGGATATACTGCACGCGACCAGGCACCTCGATGCCGAGCATGCGCTCGCAGGCGCTGGCATAGCCGCAGCTGTGGCCCACGGCGCAGATGCCGCAGATGCGCTCGGCGATGTAGCCAAACTGATGCATGTCGCGCTTTTCGGTGAGCTTCTCGAGCCCGCGGTGCACAAAGCCGATCTGCGGAATTGCCTCGATGACGCGGTCGTCCTCGATCACCAGGTCCAGATGAAGCGGCTCGGGCAGCACCGGGTGCTGCGGGCCAAACGGAATAACGGAGCGATGTGCCATGGACCTTACGCCTCCTTTTTCTGCTTGTCGCGGGCGACCTTGGCGGCAAGCGCCGCGCGGACCTTGGCCGCTTTCTCGGGATCCATGGCGGCGAGCTTTGCCTCCATCTCGGCAGCCTTGAGCGCGGCCTTTGCAGCGACCTCATCGTGCTGAGCATCGGAGCCGGCAGCCGCAGCGGGCTGAGCGACGGCAGCGTCCGCAGCATCGCCAACGCCCGCAGTGCCCTCCCCCGCAGCGGCCATGGCAGTAGCAACCTTCTCGGCCGCGGCCTTGCGCGCCTTGTCCTCGGCAGCGGCACGCACCTTCATGGCCTTCTCGCGCGCGGCCTTCACCTCGGGCGTGATAACGCTCATGGGTTCGGCAGTCGAGACCTGGTAGAAAAAGCCCTTAAAGTCGATCTGCATGTCGGTGATGGCAAGACCAAACAGGTCGTGCGCCTCGTTTTCAAACGGGAATACCGCCGGATAGTACGAGCTGATGGACGGAATCTCCTGGTACTGGTCGATACCCTCGACCACCAGATTCTCAATCGCATAGTTTCCGTCCCGCGCGATCTGCTCCTGCGCAGCGCGGACGTTGATAAACGTATAGACCAGGCGATACGATCCGTCGTCCACACAGCGCTCGGCATGCATCTGCACAAAGCGCGCGCCGACGCCCTTGAGCGCCTGGACATGCGACAGAAGCTCGTCGATCCCAACGGTGGCATAGATAGCCTTTTGCATTACTCGGCCTCCTTTGCAGCGACGGGCGCTGCGGGTTTCTCGGCAGGCGCGTCACCGGCACCGTCAGCCCCGGCCCCAGCTGCAGCCACGAACCCGTCCTCGCCCAACTCGACGCCGCCATCCCAGGTAGCAGCGCCGCCCACGGTAAGCGGGTCACCGCCGGCGCGCATCACGGCCTCCTTCTGATCAAGGATGCCGCACGCCTCCACGATGGCATCGATCACGGTCTCGGGACGAATGGCGCACCCGGGCGCATACACGTCCACGGGAATCGCGCGGTCCACGCCGCCGATCACGTTATAGGCATCGCGGAATACGCCGCCCGAACACGCGCAAATGCCGCACGCCACCACGCACTTGGGCTCGAGCATCTGGCTGTAGATCTGGCGCACGACGGGCAGGTTCTGGGCATTGACCGACCCCGTCACCAAAAAGATATCCGCATGCTTGGGGTTGCCGGTGTTGACCACGCCAAAGCGCTCCGCATCGAACAGCGGCGTGAGCGAGGCCAGCACCTCGATATCGCATCCGTTGCAGCTCGAGCCGTCGTAATGAATGACCCACGGCGAGCGCGACATTTTATGATCCATGGATGCCGCCTCCTAAATAAACACGTCGACGAGGATGGGCATAAGGTTGAGCAGGCCAAACACCAGCACCACGCCCCATCCGAGCCTAAAGCAGCTGCGCCAGGTGCTGCGTGCGAAGGTGTTGTCGATCAGGACCTCGACAAAATACGTCGCGGCCATCACGACCAGGGCTACAACCCAGCTCACGGGGTTGCCCCAGACAAAGAACATGCCCACCCACATCAAAAACAGCACGGTCTCGCACCAGTGCATAAGGGTCATCTTGGCCAGCGTGCCGCCGCTCATCTCGGTGGCGACGCCCTGGACGATCTCCTGATGCGCATGATGCGAGTACGAAAGGTCAAACGGCGACTTGCGCAGCTTGATGGTAAGCACCGCGAGCAACGCGAGGAAAATGGGCGCGCTGTGCACGATGATGGGGACCGACTGCCCCGTCACGGCGATGGAATCAAAGCTGTCGGTGGCAAGGTACAGGCCCACGCTCATCAGCAAAACGGCGGGCTCGTAACTCATAACCTGCAGTAACTCACGATCGGCGCCAACCTGGGCAAACGGGCTTTGCGTCGAGGCGGACGCCAGCACCACAAAGATCGCGGCGAGCGTCACCATAAAAGCGCACAGTAGCGTGTTAGAGCCCGACACAAAGATGCCGCCGCCCACCACGGTAAAGATGAGCGCGCACGCCATATAGGTATCGTCCATGGTGTTTACGCTGGCGGGGGCCTTGCGCAGCAGCTTGGCAACGTCGTAGAAGGGCTGCAGCAGGCGCGGGCCCACGCGGCCCTGCATTCGGGCGGACAGCTTGCGGTCAATGCCGTCGATCATGCCACCCACAAGCGGCGCCAGCAGGGCAAACGCCACGGTGCCAATAAAAATGCCCACGACACCCGAACCTTCAAAATACTTGCCGCGCAGCACCGAGGGCGCACTCATGGCAAGTCTCTCGGGCCCAATCCATGCGCAACACAGCAGCGCAAACAAGATAATGCTGCAGCACACGACGCTACCCGCGGGGCCAATACGCTTCTCGCCAAGGGCGTCCTCCGAGTACCAATTGCGCTTTTCGGCCTTTACCTCGTGTCCCATCGAGCCGCGGAAATGGCGATATTTGTCGGTTCCCACACCCGAAAGATATACGTTTACATGCGGTTTGTTGCTCACGCGGAATGAAGTCAGCAACACCACGGCAATAAAAGCCACGATAACCACCATCAGATACATGGCGTCCTTGCCAATAACGTACGGCACGCGGCCAAACACCATGGCCAAGTAAGGCGACACCAGACCGCTCGAGATAACCGGGAACGCCACGCAGCACAGAATAAGCAGCGCGGCGATGGTGTTGAGGGCCATCCATTCGGTCTTATGGACATTGACCTCAACGTTTTGAGCCGTGGGGTCGACGCCCGAAAGCTTGGCAAGCCACTTGCCCCAGAAGAAGAACGTCGCGGCCGAGCCAAAGGCAAGCACCATGATCATGAGCACGTTGCCGGTCTGCGCGAACGCCACCAGGGCGCCCCACTTGGACACGAGCATGCCAAACGGCGCCACAAACATGCCCATGATGCCCAGCATCATCAGGCGCGTCAGGTGCGGCATGCGGCTGAACATGCCGTCCATGTCCTCGATATCGCGGCTGCCGATATGATGCTCGGCCGTGCCCACGCACAGGAACAGCAGCGACTTGGCCACCGTGTGGAACAGGATCAGGAAGATGGCCGCCCATACGGCCTCGGGCGCGCCGACACCCAAGCAGGCACTAATGAGGCCCAAGTTGGAAATGGTGGAGTACGCGAGCACGCGTTTGGCGTTGCTCTGCGAGATGGCCATGAGGGCAGCGAGCAAAAACGTGATGGCACCCACACTCGTTACCATAAAGCCGGTCACAGGATAGATGGCATAGAGCGGGCTCAGCTTGACCATCAGGAATACGCCGGCTTTGACCATGGTTGACGAGTGCAGCAGGGCGCTCGTGGGCGTGGGGGCAACCATGGCACCCAGCAGCCAAGTGTGGAACGGCATCTGTGCGGCCTTGGTGAGCGCGGCGAGCGACAGCAGAACGACCGGCATCACCAGCAGCGCGGACTGCGCGGTTCCGGCGCCGGAAAGCTCGATCATGCCCGAGATGGTCAGCGGCATGCCATTGACGTGCAGAAACATAAGGCCCGCCAAAAACGCGATGCCGCCCAGCATGTTGAGGATGATCTGGGTGAAGGCGTTTTTGATGGCCTCGGGCGTGCGCGTGTAGCCAATCATAAGGAACGAGCACACGGTGGTGATTTCCCAGCCGCAGAACAGCCACTCAAGGTTGTCACTCGTCACGATGACGAACATGGCCGAGAGGAATAGAAACATAAGCGCCAGGAACTGCGGGCGACGGTCGGGCGCGGTCTGCCCGCGCAGCGCAGCCTCGTGCTCGTCATGGGCCTGGAAGTCCTTCATGTAGCCCAGGGCATACACGCAGATTAGGCTACCGACGATGCCGACGGCGAGGACCATGATCACACTCATGTAGTCCAGGTAGAGCGGCGTCGCCGTGACGGCTTCGACCGCGGGCAGCGTCATGGCTGCAAAGGCGAACGAGCCCACCAGCTGGACTATGCCGAGCACCGTGGCGAGCGCGTTCCTATATTTGTACGCGTTGTACAGGATTACGGCGCACAGGATGACGTCGATGACGGAGCTGATGATCGAGAGCACATGCGAGGTGCCGGAGGCAACCTCAAAGCTCTGCGGACCCATGCCAAAAAACATGACGGCGACTACAACTGTCACCGCCATAATAATGCCGGAACCTATGAGCCCCACCGCATCGCGGGCGCGGTCGCCGCGCGCGAACAGCATGCCCAGCGCCGGTACCAGCGGAAACAGGGTAAGGAAATACAGTAGCGTCATACCATCACTCCCCCATGCAAAAACGCTGCAATTGTTTAACGTTATAGCTCAATTGATGAGTAGCGGCAGCGGGTTTTCGGTCAACTGGGGAGTTTTAGGCGTACGGGGCAAGGAGTCTGTCCGCATTGGAGCAAAGGGGCGACGCTCCCCCTATCGCAGCGGTGGGCGCACGGGCCACTGCGCGCGGTTTATTGGCCATTTTGGAGGATGTCCCGATAGGCTCGCGGCGGTCCAAAAAGTTGGCGTGGCAAGAAAAATGCGCCCCTGTGGGCGCACCATCCCGTTTGCTATTCCGCCTTTTTAACGCGCGGCTTGCGACCGCGCGGCTTATCGACCAGTGCGGCCTCACCGCTCTCGCGGTACTGACGGCACCAAGCCTTGACCGAAGACTCGCTGGGAATCTTGTGCTTGATCATGGCCTCGCGAACCGTCAAGCCGTTTTCCAGACGGTCCTTAACCACAGCGAGCTTTACGTCGTACGAATAGGTGTGATGATGCGAACCGGCATTGAGAACGGCGTCGGCACCGCCCACGGCATACGCGCGGGCCCACTGACGAGCCGTGGCCTGGGAAATGCCAAGCTCCGCGGCGAGAGCGCGATGACCGACCCCCTCTTGGAGGATCTCGACGGCGCGCTGCCTAACCTCGGGCGCATGCGTGCGAGTCCTAGTTGCTTCCGACATACCTGCCACTTCTTAGCCTTAGCCGTTAATCTGCTTTCTTACGTGCAAGTTAGATAGTAGCATTTTACTGTTTGCTCAAAGCAGTTAATTAAAGTAGACGCGGTGTTATCTGGACATTTGGCACCAAATTACGACATTTCTTTATCGATTATTTACGCTGGTAGCTGACTCGCAGCCAATCGTCATTCGCTTGTCAACAAAGTTGGCATCTCTTTATGTCCTTTGGTATAGAGGATATAGTTATTAACCCCTCCCCCAATAATTTTGAGTGATCTGCAAGGCAGTAGACGTCCTCACTCCTCATGATTACCGCGCATTGCCATTCATCGGAGCAAAACAAAAAGGGCGGGACCTGCTGCGCTTGCAGGCCCCGCACCGGTTGACACCCGACGGGACACAGCCGGGCGAGACGGATCCGTGCTACCGCCCCGCCTGGCCGCGATGTTCAACTACAGCTCGTTGGCCGCGTGATACGCCGTGCGAATGGCGCTCGCAATGTCGGCGGTGCGCTCACCCGAGCAGTCGCCCACGCAGGTCACGGGCACCGTCACGCCATCCAGGTCAAACGCGTTGGCCTTGGAGCCCACGGCCATCACCACGTAATCGCAGGCGATCTTCACCGGCTCCTCGGCGCCGTCCTCGGTGGTGCGAATGGCCTCCACGCCCTCGTCGGTAATGGCGGTCAGGCGGGTCTTAACGTGCTGCTCCACGTTGTGCTCTGCAAAGTCGCTCATAATCAGCGGCAGAATGGTCTCGGACTCGCCCGCGGCAATCTTGTCGAGCATCTCCACGATCGCCACCTCGCAGCCGTGCTGCAGCAGATACTCGGCAGTCTCGGTGCCCACCAGGCCACCGCCAATGACAGCGACGCGGCCGTTGATCTCCGCCTTGCCGGCCAGCACGTCCCAGCTCGAGACGACCTTCTCCGAGTCGGCGCCCGAAACGGGGATGACCACGTCGTGCGCGCCCACGGCCACAATCGCGGCGTCGGCGGCATTGAGGTCCTCAGCGGTAGCGGCATGGCTGAGCTCAACCTTCACGCCCAGGCCAGGCAGAATCTTCTCGTAGTACTCGACCGAGCGCATGATCTCGTCCTTGCGCGGAGGCGCAGCCGCCAGCACAATCTGGCCGCCCAAGTGATCGCTCGCCTCGTAGATGGTCACGTCGTAGCCGCGCTTGGCCGCCACGCGTGCGGCCTCCAGGCCGGCGATGCCGCCGCCCACCACGGCGATCTTCTTGTCGCCCTCGCCCGGCTTAATGGCGATGGTCGCCTCGTCGCCGTTCTCGGCATTGAGCACGCACGAGATGTACTTGCGATTTTGAATCGCGTCGACGCAGCCCTTGTTGCAGTTGAGGCACTCGCGGATGGGCTCACCCGTGGCGGCCTTCAGCGCAATGTCGGGGTCGCACATGAGCGAGCGGCCATAGGCGATGATGTCGGCGGCGCCGTCTTCCAGAATCTTCTCGCCGGCCTCGACCGAAACCACGCGGCCCACGGTTGCCACCGGCACGGAGACCAGGGCCTTGACGCGCTCGGCCACGGGCAGCGTCCAGTTGTAGGGCATGGCGCCCATGGGCGGAATGGTGTCGCCCATGTTGCCGGTGTGGTTGGCCTGTGCGACCTGGATCATATCGATGCCCGCGCCCTCGAGCAGCTTGGCGAACTCGCAGGCCTCGTCGGGCTGCAGGCCGCCCTTGCCGCGCGGCGTGCCGTCGGGGTTCTCCATGATCACGGGGAGCTTGTACTCCACCATCAGCTGCGGCGCGGCCTCCTTAATGGCGGCGACGACCTCCAGCGCGTAGCGAACGCGGTTCTCGAACGAACCACCGTACTCGTCGGTGCGCTGGTTGAGGATGGCCGAGCACAGCGAACCCACCAGGCGGTCGCCGTGGACCTCGATAGCGTCGATCCCGGCCTGCTGTGCGCGAGCGGCCGAGGCAGCGATGGCCTCCTTGATCTGGGTGAGCTGCTCTACGCTCGCCTCGTTCACAAAGTGCTGCATGTCGTGATGCAGCTTGGCGTAGGCCTGGTTGCGGATCTCGTTGGACTCGGCCATCTTGGCGGCAAAGGTCTCCTCGTCGCCGGCGGCCTTGGCCTCCTGCGCGGCCTTGGCGGCGGCCATGGATCCCATGACCATGCGGCCGACACCGGGCACATCGTACTCGGGGTGGAACAGCTGCAGCGCGACCTTGGCGCCGTGCTTGTGGACGGCGTCGGCCAGCGCCTTAAACGTGGGGATCTGGGCGTCGGTTGCCAGCTTGGGCGTGGGGCTTGCGGTCATGACGGGAGCGACGTCGCCGATGACGATGTAGCTCACGCCGCCACGGGCCAAGCGCTCGTAAAAAGCCAGGCTGCGCTCGCCGATGGAACCGTCACGCTCCTCGTAGCCGGTGGTCAGCGGCGGAAACATAATGCGGTTCTTGAGCTCAAGGGGGCCAACCGTAATGGGCTGGAGCAGCTTGGATGCAGGTGTGGTCATGGACATTCCTCTCTTGTAGGCGCGGCGGCGATAATGCCGCGTAGTTATCTAGAGGATATGGCATGGGAATACAGCAGCGCAACGGAAATCGGCGGACAGCAGGTAGCGGCAGGTGGATGGGATGAGCCCAACAGCGGGTTTTTCTCGATCTGTAACACCTAGCCGCCTAAATCGGGTCTAGATGTTACAGATCGAGATTTTGTTTGAGAGGCCAAGAATTGGACCGAGAACACGGTCCCGGAATAACAAAAAAGCTCGTCGGCTAGGCCGACGAGCTGCAAGTTCTTGGTCGCGGGGGCAGGATTTGAACCTACGACCTCCGGGTTATGAGCCCGGCGAGCTACCAGACTGCTCCACCCCGCAATGTCTGGGCGCCTCATGTGCGCAAGAAAGAATATTACGCGGGAGTTCGGTAAACGGCAAGGAAAAACTCGTGGAGCATAATTCCTTCATATTTAAACCCCTCAGCCCCTATCACCGTAAACGAATCGCAGCCGAGTGCCGTCGGCGACGCGTATACAATGGTGCGCGTCCTTTTATGCCAACACTGGGAGTAGACATGCTGCTCGCTATCGATATGGGAAACACGCAGACGGCCATGGGCCTGTTTGACGGAGACGAGCTGGTGCAGTCGTGGCGCATGCCCACCGACCGCTCCTATACCGCCGACGAGATCCATGTGCGCCTGATGGGTTTCTTTAAGATGTACGGCCTTTCGCTCGACGCGGTCGACGCGATCGCCTTTGCCGGCGTGGTGCCGCAGCTCTCGCGCGAATGGCACGCCGTGGCCGACCGCATTGCCGCGGACGCCATCGTCATCGGGCCGCAGACGGCCGCGGTGACCAAGCTGCGCGCGGCGCGTCCCCAAGCCGTAGGCGCCGATCGCGTCGCTAACGCCGTTGCGGCCGAAACTTTCTACGGCGCGCCGGCAATCGTGGTGGACTTTGGCACCGCGACCAATATCGACGTCATCGATGAGGACGGTTATTACATTGGCGGAGCGATCGCGCCGGGCATTCGCATCTCCATGGACGCGCTTGCCGCCCGTGCCGCCAAGCTCGCCAGCGTGCCGCTCGAGGCGCCCGAGCACGCCATCGGCCGCGATACCGAGGAGTGCATCAAGGTCGGCGCCGTGATGGGCGCCGCCGCCATGGCTGAGGGCCTGGTCGCGCGCATGAAGCGCGAGCTGGGCCGCGAGGATGCCACCGTTATCGCCACGGGCGGTCTCGCCAGCATCGTCGCCGATTCGACCGATGCCTTCGACGTGGTCGACGGACAGCTCACCATCAAGGGTATCTGCGAAATCTACCGCCGCATGCAGGAGCTGGGATAGGACAGGGGCTTAAGTCGAGCACGAGCGCGAGCGGCGAACTAGGCAACGCATCGGCCCTATTCCTCAAAATCGAAAGATTTTCAGTTTTGAGGAATAGGGCTTTCTGCTAGGCCTCGTCGCACAGCCACCTCGCCAGGTCCACGATCTGCACCCCATTGCGGTCCGTGGCCTCGTGATGCGTGCGGGCGAGAATCATCTTGGGGTACGCGTCGCCAATGCTCAGCAGTGGTGAAATCTCGCGTTCAAATGTCTTATCCGAGCTGATGTCGTCGCTCACCTGAATGTAGAGCTTCTCGCTTCGCTTGATTGCTACAAAGTCTATTTCCTTTTTATAGAGCACGCCGACGTATACCTCGTATCCGCGGCGCAGCAGCTCGATTGCCACCATGTTCTCGTATACGCGTCCCCAATCCATATCACGTGTACCGAGCAGCGCGTATTTGAACGCGTGGTCTGCCAGGTAATACTTCTCGCCGCTCTTAAGGTATTTTTTGCCGCGGATGTCGTACCGACGAACTTTATAGAAGGCAAACGCATCGCACAGGCACCCCATGTACGTGCCGACCGTCTTGTTCGTTATCTTTAGCCCATCCGCGTTCAAAATATCCGTAATGTTACGTGCCGACGTTATGTTGGATACGTTGTCCATCATGTAATCGGCAATGCGCAGCAGCGCCGATTCGTTTCTCACGTTATGCCGCTGCACGATATCTCTCACGATGAGCGTTTTGAAGACATTGGAGAGATATTGATAACGCTGCTCCTGCAGTGGATAAGGGTAGGAGCCGGACATACCGCCGGTTCTCGCGTACTCATCGAAGTCGCGGTCGACCTCGCCCTCGTCGCCATAGAGTCGATACTCCTCAAACGAGAATGGGAAAACCTCGATCTCAAACGTACGCCCCGTAAAGAGCGTCGACAGATCGCTCGACAGCAAAAAGGCATTCGATCCGGTAATGAATATGTCGTACTGCTCGGATGCGTGGAGGCTGTTGATCGCACGCTCAAAACCGTCGCACATCTGAACTTCATCGATAAGCAGAAAGTTTTGTTTGCCGGACACTCGATGCTCTTTTACATAGGCGAGCAGCGCGTGATACTCGAGCAGATTCTCGAACTCATCGAGGTTGTAGTTGATATGGATGACATTCGAATTGGACAGATTTGCCTCCACGTAATCGCGGAGGGCCTCGAGCAATTTTGATTTACCGCTACGACGGATGCCCGTGATGACCTTGATGTCCGGCACGCCAATAAGGCTCGTCAACGTGTCCATATATGACGTTCTATTGATGAGTTTCATTGGGGCCTCCTCGCGGTCTTTTATCGCTATTCCTCAAAATTGAAAAATTTTCAGTTTTGAGGAATAGGCTCTATAGCGAATATACCTCGCGAAAGACCGAGCTGCCTTAATCCTATTCCTCAAAAACGAAAATTTTTCAGTTTTGAGGAATAGGGCGCTGGCAACCCATTCCCCAGATAGGCGAAACCCTCCCCGGCACAGGCCGAGGAGGGTCTTGTTGTCATGTCTATCTTTGGGCGCGAACGCCCCGCGCTACAGCCCGCGAATTCGTACGGCCTCGGGCGGAAACTCCTGCTCGCCGGCATCGGTCTTAATGGTCGCGCGGCCCCAGATGTCCAGGCCTGCAAACACACCGACCGCAAGCGGCAGGCCGTTGGGCGACACCGCCGCAACTTGGCGGCCCAGCAGCGGCACCATGTCGAAGTACTCGCCCAGCACGGGAGCCAGCGGCCCTGCGGCGCCTTGCGGCGTGTTGGCAACAACCGCCCAAGCGTCCACGCGGGCCAGCACGGCGGCGGCCAGCGTCTCGACCAGCGCTTCGTCAGCCACGTCCACACCAAGCTCGCCCAGCGCCGAACGCTCAATATCCACCGTCACGGCACCGAACATGCCCGCAGCAGCGGCACCGCCGTTCACGGCAACACGCGCGAGCGACGTCTCAAACGCAGGCGCACCGCACACGATATCGCTCGGCCACTGGATACCCACCTTACCGGCAAGGCCCAACCCCGGCGTCGAAGCCGTGCCCACGAGCGCGTCCATCATGCCCATCGCAGCCACAAACGGCAGGCCGTGGAAGGCATGCATGTTCACGTCCGGGCGCACGATCAGCGAAAACATCAGCGATGCATCGCCCGCGCTCCACGCGCACCAGCCCGCGGACATGCCCTCGCGGCCCGCGTCGCGCGCCGCGTCGAGCTCGGTGCCAGCGGCAACAGCATTCATCTCGATCATCTACATACGCCCCAATTCGCCCACGATATGGCCCACGCGGTCCTCGGGCTCCTTGACCTCGACGCCGTTGTAGCGGAAGAACCGCGCCGGGTCGTGCATCAGGTCCTCGAGCGGCACCAGCACAAAATCGCGTTCGCCGATCAGCGGATGCGGCAGGCGCAGCTTTTTGCCGCCGTGGGTCTCGCCGTCCATCCACAGCAGGTCCAGGTCGATGGTGCGCGGACCGTTGGCCTTGGCCTTTTTGGAGCGGTCGCGCCCCAGCTCGGCCTCGATCTTCATAAGCTCGTCGAGCAGCACCAACGGCGCCAGCTCGGTCTTGATCTCGATGACGGCGTTGGCAAACGCGTCCTGGCGCGTCTCGTAGGCCGGCTCGCTCTCGTAAATCTTGGAGGAGTTGGACACGCAGGTGAGTGGAATCTCGGCGATCATCTCGCGTGCGGCGCGGATGTTGTCGCAGCGATGCCCCAGGTTGGAGCCCACGGCCACAAACGCGCGGCGCGGCTGCGGCTTGGCAACCGCCCAGTAACCGTTCAGGAACTGCGCAAAACCCGCGGCGTCGTGCACGCGCACGATGTTGGCACCGGCCTGGATGGCGCCCAGGCACACGCCAAACGTGGCGGCATCGCGCTCGGCGGCCTCGGTCACGCCCGAGACGGCGCCCACAAAGCGCTTGCGCGACACGGCGCACATGAGCGGGTAGCCCAGCGACGCCATCTTGGCAGTCTCGCGCTGGATGACGATGTCCTCGTTAGCCGACTTACCAAAGCCCGGGCCAGGATCGATGCAGATGCGGTCGCGCGACACGCCGGCATGGATGAGCGTGCGGGCCTGGTCGGACAGAAAGCCCATGACGCGGCGCATGATGGGCGCCGAATCGGGCAGGGTAAAGCGGCGGAGCTGCGAGGTGGGCACATAGGCCTCCTCACGGCGGGCACTGCGGCGCATCATGGCGGCCAGGCGGTCATTGGACTCCGATGCGGCCTCGGTGGCTGCGGGCGCGGCCTCGGGCGCGGGCGCGACGGTCTCGGCGGCAGCAGCCTGCTCGGCGGCCGGCGTCTCCTGCTCGCTTGCAGGCTCGGACGTGGGCTCCGGTTCGCCAAACGGCAACGAGGGCTGCACCACGCCGCCCGGAAGCTTGGCCTCCGGCTTAGGCTCGCCCAGCAACTTGCCGCGACGGCGGCGAGCCGGCTTCTCGGCCTCACGCGCGGCCTCGGCAGCCGCCTCGCGCGCCTTCTCGGCAACAAACGCCGCTGCCGAGGTATCGAGCTGCACCGTTGCGTGCGTGCGGACGGGCGCGGCGACCTCGCCGGCATGCATCACGATGACGCCGCAAGTGCTCGTCTTAACGAACTCGACCATCTTGGGATCGGTGAAGCCGGTCACGTCGTTGACGATCGAGGCGCCGCAGCGCACGGCCGCCTTGGCAACCGCCACATGACGCGTGTCGATCGAGACGATGGCGCCCTCCTTGGCCAGCGCACGCACCACGGGCAGCACGCGGCGAGCCTCCTCGTCGGGGTTGACCGGGGTAAAGCCGGGGCGCGTGGACTCGCCGCCCACGTCGATGATGTCGGCGCCGGCGTCGAGCATCGCCAGGCCGTACTCGATGGCGGCATCGGGGTCGAAGTGCTCCCCGCCATCGCTAAACGAATCGGGCGTCACGTTGAGGACGCCCATGATGCGCGGACGGTCAAAGCTGAGCTCATACTTTCCGCACCGCCATGTCTTGCTGTCGTTCGCCATGAACATCCTCCTAAAATGCCCACGCCGCCGAGCTTGGGGAGCTGGCGGCGGGGTCGCTTTGCACTCAGTCTTTCTATTGTATCCGCGCGCGCGGGCTAGAACGCAAACGCGGCCGCGATGTCGCAAGAAATCAGCAGGTCGGCATTTGCATCCTGATCGGTGGGAGCAAGGTTGCATATGGCCAGCGTATCGCCGGTAAAGTAACGCGTAAGGCCCGCCGCCGGATACACCACGAGCGAGGTCCCACCCACAATGAGGGCATCGGCCGCGGCGATGGCGGCAACGGCACCGGTCAGCACATGCTCATCGAGCGGCTCCTCGTAGAGCACCACATCGGGCTTGATGCGCCCGCCGCACGCAGGACACACAGGCACGCCCGCGGCGTCCTCGTGCTCGCGCGAGCAAATCCACTCGGCGCTATAGACCGCGCCGCACGACTGGCAAATGTTGCGATGGACCGATCCGTGCAGCTCGAACACGCGCTGCGAGCCGGCCGCCTGGTGCAGACCGTCGATATTTTGCGTCACCACGGCGTCGAGCTTGCCGGCGCGCTCCAGCTCGGCCAGCTTGGTGTGGCAGCGGTTAGGCTTAGCGTTAAGCGCGATTATCTTGGTGCGGTAAAAGTCGAAGAACTCCGCAGGATGTGCCTCGTAAAAGCTATGCGACAGCATGGTCTCGGGCGGATAGGCAAACTGCTGGTGATACAGGCCGTCCACGCTGCGGAAATCGGGGATGCCACTTGCCGTGGAAACACCAGCGCCGCCAAAGAAGACCACGCGCTTGTGGGTGTCAAACAGATCCGCCAGCGCGGCGGAGGCCTGCCTGGGGTCCGATATTGCCTGCGTCATATGAGTCCTCCGTCCTTGTTAGTCGGGCAGCGTTGAGCGACGTCCCAGCATGCGGCCTTTAAGTCAGCATGCACGGAGCCCACCCCGCCCCTGTTGCGCTAATCTTAAGCCTGCCAACCCCGTCGAAAGGACACCATGCCTCAGACTTACACTTTCGCCTCGTGGAACGTCAACGGCCTGCGCGCCGTGCTCAAAAAGGACCCGAGCTTTATCCAGATCGCGCAAGAACTCGACGTCGATATCCTGGCGCTGCAGGAGACCAAGCTGCAGGAGGGCCAGGTCGATATCGACCTGCCCGGCTATCACCAAACCTGGAGCTACGCCGAGCGCAAAGGCTATTCGGGCACCGCGGTCTTTAGCCGCCAGGAGCCGCTACGCGTGCTGCGCGCCGACGCGCTGCTGCCCTACGCCGGCGAGGGCGAGGCCGCCGAGCTCGTTGCCCAAGCCGCAACCGAGGGCCGCGTCTGTGCGCTCGAGTTCGACAAGTTTTGGTTTGTCGACGTCTATACGCCCAACGCGCAAAATGAGCTCGCGCGCATCGACGTGCGTATGGCCTGGGACGATGCCTATCGCGGCTTTTTGGGCGCGCTTGAGCACGAAACCGGCAAGCCCGTCGTAACCTGCGGCGACTTTAACGTGGCGCACGAAGAGATCGACCTTAAGAACCCCAAGTCCAACCGCGGCAACGCAGGCTTTTCGGACGAAGAGCGCGGTAAGTTTACCGAGCTGCTCAACGCCGGCTTTACCGATACCTGGCGCACGGCTAATCCGGACGTTGAGGGCGTCTACAGCTGGTGGAGCTATCGCTTTAATGCCCGCAAGAACAACGCCGGCTGGCGCATCGACTACTTCCTGGTAAGCGACGCAATCGCCGCCAACGTTCGCGACACCGGCATCCGCGGCGACATCTTCGGCAGCGACCACTGCCCCGTCACCCTCACGCTAGAACTCTAGCCCCAATTGATCCCCTGGGGACGGAGGAAAAGGGATCATTTTCACCTCGCGAGGGAACCCACGCGGCCCTCCCGCCACGGAACTGACCCATCTACTACGTTTAAGCCACTACCCTCAACCACAGCGAACAACGCAAAAAGAAAACCGCAGGTAGAAAGCCTGCGGTTTTTCGTAAAACGCGGTCATGGTCGGGGGTATCAAGCTAAACGTAGTAGATGGGCCAGTTTCGTGGCAAGCGCCGCCAACTGATTCCCCGGGGACGTCTGGGGACGGAGGAAAACGGATCGATTTGGCTCTCTGAGGGCCACGATGCCCGTCATATCAGCCGGCCATTCCAAAACTATGCCGGTTTACGGGGCTGAATCGCGAACCCCCAACCATACGCAATTCCGAAATAATAAAACCTCAGGTAAACGGCTTGCTCTATTTTGAAAAAAGCCGGTATGGTCGGCCTACGCTAATCTAGCCCCGTAAACCGGCATAGTTTTGAAATGGTACTTCGGAAGTATTGATTCACGCCCCGGCGCAACCAGCCCTACAGCCCGTATTTCACGACAACGCGGTTGATCCGTCGACACCAAGGCTTGTAGAGGGCGGCCAAGAACACGCAGGTCGCGAGGCCGTGTGTGATATCGAACGGCACTGCCGTGGCAAGACGCGCCACGACGCCCGCCCACGTGAGCGGTTGTACAAAACCGATAATGTCGTACGCGTTGATCACCACGCCGTACAGCAGACCCGAAGCAAAGCCGTACGCCATCAGCGCCGGCATGCGCACGGTTCCATCCGCACGGTCGAACGCACCGGCATGCGCCAGCGCACCGCCAACATAGCCAACCAGGCCCCAGGCATACATCTGCCATGGCGTCCACATGCCCTGCCCAAAAAAGAAATTGCTGGTCAGCGCCGCCAGCGCGCCAACCATAAAACCATTGCGGCGACCAAGCGTCGCCCCCGCGATAATGGCGATGGCGCTCACCGGTTTAAAGTCGGGAATGGGCCCAAACAGGATGCGCCCCGCCGCCGCCAGCGCCGCCAGCACCAGCGTGGGCATAATCTGGCGCAAACCCGGACGAGATGCCTCGTAACCCGCAAAGAACAGTGCAAGCACCAGCGCCACCACGACAAGCATGGCAAGCGCCGCCTGCTCAACGCCCGCCAGCAACGCCGCTGCCATCACCGCCGGCACCGCCAACAACAGCGGGATCTCCAGTTTTGTGAGTAAACGCGAGAAACGACAGTCCGTCATCCCATCACGCCCTATAGAACACGTTGTCGGCAAAGAAGTCGGCCGGGGGCTCCATGCAGGCAATCTCGCCGTCAAACATCATGGCGACGTCGTCGGCTACCTGCTCGGCAAAGTCCAAATCGTGCGTAGCCATGATGACGGTGCCGCCAGCCTTCGCATGGTCACGCAGGGCGCGGGCGATGATGCGGCGGCTCTCCAGGTCAAGGCCCTTCGTGGGCTCGTCAAGCAGCAGCAGCTCGGGGCCGATCAGCAGCAGCTTTGCCAGCGCAAGCAGCTGGCGCTGTCCGCCCGAGAGGTCGTAAGGGTGGCGCGTCTCCAGGCCGTCCAATCCCAGTTGCGCCGCACGCTCCCGCGCCAAGTTCTCGTCATATCCGCAGGTCGAGGCCCATTCCATCAGCTCGTCGCGCACCGTCTCGGCAACCAGCAATGCTTTGGGATTCTGAGGCAGCAGCGCCGCCGAGGCCGCTCCGCGCACCATGCGGCCGCGCTGCAGCTTGGCGGTCTTCGCCAGCACCGAGAGCATCGTCGACTTACCGCATCCGTTGCCGCCCACGATCGCATGCACCGCACTGGCCGAAAACGCAACGTCGAGCCCGCGCAGCACCCAACCGCCCGCGCGATCGTAGCGAAACCAGCCTTCCGACAGGGTGGTAGCCGACCCGCCGTGCATTTTTTGGAGTATTCTGCTTCCATCCGTGCGCGGGAAGGCTTCCGAGCCGTTCTCGAGCGACGTTTGCGCCACAAATTCGGACGATTTGTCCAATTCTGAACTTTTTTTCGCGCTCGATACGTCCCCGGGCGGCTCCAGAGAGCCCAAATTGTCCTCACGCCTGCTGAATACTCCGTTTTTTGCACATCGGATGGCACCCCACCCCAACATCTCATCGGAAAACAGCGATTCTCGGCGTCCCAAAGAAGCCATATCCGCCACCTCGCGCACGCGACCGCCCTCAATCCGGTACGCACGCGTCGCATACTCGAGCATCGGCCGCGGTTGATGCGTAGCCACAACAACCGTGCAGCCCAGCTCACGGTTCACGCGAAACAGCGCGTGCAGAAAATTCTTCTCGGCAACGGGATCGAGCTGAGACGTGGGCTCGTCGAGTAGCAGCACACGCGGACGCAGCGCCAGGACGGCGGTAAGCGACAGCAGCTGCTTGCGGCCACCCGAAAGCGTGTCGGTATCGCGATGAAGCCAGTCCTCCAGACCAAAGAAATAGCTGGTCTCGGCAACACGGCGGCGCATCTCGTCGCGCGACACGCCCAGATTCTCTAGGCCAAACGCCATCTCATGCCACACGGTCTCGCACACAATCTGGTTCTCGGGATCCTGGAACACATAGCCCACGCGCTCCGCCGATGCCCGCACGTCCATGTCGGCAACGTTCTCGCCCAGCACGCGCAGTTCGCCAGTGCGCTCGCCCGCCGGCGCGATCTCGGGCTTGAGCAGCGACAGCAGCGTCGACTTACCCGATCCGGTACCGCCAACAAGCAACGCAAATGCACCTTGGGGAACAGACCAGTCGAGCCCCTCGAGCACCGCAGCATCAGCATCGGGGTAGGCAAAACTAAGGCCTCGCACCTCAATCGCCGGCGCGGCCGAGCCATATGCCACACCCGCCGCCGGGCCCCTATCCAACCGAGCCATCAGCCAAACCTCTTCTCATCAATCGCGTGCAACACGCAAGGCAGCACCATCCAGGCAGCGTACACGACATAGCCCGGCCACGGCGCCGGCACCGAGAGCTGCGGATAAAACGAATACTGCGTCGTCGCGGTCCACGCCACTGTCACCGTGACCACGCCAAACAGCGCAAGCCCAGCCAGCGCGGCAACGTCGCTGCGCCCCAGCCGATACCGCGCATACGTCGTTCGACGCGTCGCGGCGCCCCACCCACGGGAGCGCATGGCGTCCGCGCGCTCCAGCGAATCTTCCATGCCCCAGCCCATCAACACACTCGATGCCCGCAAGCGCGAGCGCACGGGGTCGGCCGGCGCGCGGCCCGGCACATCAATCGCATCCTGCACCGCCAGTACCGTACGACCGCGACGCAAAAACTGCGGGATAAGCCGCATGCACATCGAAATCATGAGCGCGATCACCGGCGCGGCGTTGCCCAAAAGCGCAAGCACCTTGTCGTATTCGAGCATCGACGCCGCCGCCTCAAACCACAGCACGCTCGCCACAAACAGCCCGCCCATGCACAGGCCGTATACCATGCTCTCCAGATACACCGCGCGCATGCCAATACGGAACAGTTCCGTCGAGCCCGAGGCGCTAAACAGCGGATTGACCAGCGCGATAATCAAAATCACCGGCAGCTGCCAGCGAAGTGCGCCCAGCGTGTGGGCAGCCCCACGCGTCGCAAATCCATACGCCAGCCCGCCCGCAAGTGACAGCGCAATCAGCACCGGCTGCATCGAGGACATGGTGAGTCCCAGCGTCAGCACTATATAGAGTGCCGGCACAGCCGGATGCGACATCGAGAATGCCGCGACGGGCTCGCCGCCAAACTCCTCACGCATGTTGTCCACGGGCACCCCCGTCTCCTCGCTCAAACGACAGCTCCGCAGCACCGCCAACGCCGCACGCAAGCAGTGCAAACGCCACGCCGGCGGCGCAAGCCTCAACCGCCGCAAACCAATCGCTACGCGCTCAACATATGCCTGCGGTATCATATTGCGCCGTGTATCGTTTCCAAACGCACGTCTCTATAACGTAACAGGAGATCACATGGACGCAACCGCAATTATCCTCGCTGCCGGCGAGGGCACCCGCATGAAGTCGAACCACTGTAAGGTTTCGCACAAGATCCTGGGCAAGCCCATGGTCCAGTGGATCGTCGACGCCACCATCAAGGCCGGCTGCAGCCGCGTCGTGGTCGTCATCGGCAGCCACGCCGACGAGATGCGCGCCCTGATCGACGGCGCCTACGCCAACAGCGCCACCAAAGTCGAGTGCGTTGAGCAGACCGAGCGCCTGGGCACCGGTCACGCCGTGAAGGTCGCGCTCGAGGCCTGCGGCATCACGCAAGGCCCCGTCGTCGTGCTCAACGGCGACCTGCCGCTCATCACCGCCGACACCGTCGCCAAGTTCGCGCAGACCGTCGCCACCGGCGAGCTCGCCTGCACCGTCATGACCATGACCCCGCCCGACCCCTTCGGCTACGGCCGCATCAAGCTGGGTGCCGACGGCCAGATCGAACGCATCATCGAGCAGAAGGACTGCACACCCGAGCAGGCCGCCACGCTGCTCGAGTGCAACGCCGGCTGCTACGCCTTCGACGGCGCGCAGCTCGCCGCGCACATTGACGAGATCGGCAACGACAACGCGCAGTCCGAGTACTATCTGCCCGACATGCTCGAGATCCTCAAGGGCCACGGCCAGGCAGTCTCCATCTTCCACTGCGATGACTACCGCGACGGCCTGGGCGTCAACAGCCGCATCCAGCTCGCGCAGCTCACCGCCATCGCGCGCGACCGCATCAACGAGCACTGGATGGCCGAGGGCGTTACCTTCATCGACCCCACGCAGGCCTGGATCGGCCCCGACGCCACCATCGGCCGCGACACCGTCGTGTGGCCGCAGACGCACCTGATCGGCCACGTCACCGTGGGCGAGGAGTGCCAGCTCGGCCCCAACAGCCGTCTCACCGACACCACCGTCGGCAGCGGCTGCATCATCGATGAGACCATCGCCATCGAAGCCGTCATCGAGAACGGCGTCGACTGCGGCCCGCGCGCCTACCTGCGCCCGGGTACCCACATGCTCGACGGCTCCAAGGCCGGCACGCACGTGGAGATCAAGAAGTCCACGATCGGCGAGGGCTCCAAGGTGCCGCACCTGTCCTACATCGGCGACACGACCATGGGCTCCGGCGTCAACGTGGGCGCCGGCTCCATCACCTGCAACTACAACGGCGTACACAAGCACAAAACCGTCATCGGCAAGGATGCCTTCATCGGTTCCGATACCATGATGGTCGCGCCCGCCCAGATTGGCGACGGCGCGCTCGTGGCCGCCGGCTCCGTCATCACTGAGCCGGTCCCGGCAGACGCACTCGGTCTGGGCCGCGCCCGTCAGGTAAATATTGAGGGCTGGGCCGCCGATTATCGCCGCCGCCTGCACGAGGACGACGAGGTATAACGTTTTACCAAGCATCTAAGGAGCCGCTTCCGTGGGGACGGCTCCTTTTTCTATGCTGACCTGCGCGGCCGGATGAGTGGTCGGTTCGTGTCCGTTGACGGTAAAGACGTTATCAAGACTCGATAAACCCCGCCGCGCGGTTACAATGCAACAAGGCATCTATATGGCATTCGATATAAAGGAGAAGGGTAATGCCGATTAATGATCCCGAGAAGTCGGAGAATATGCGCAAGTCCATCCGCGTGTATTCCGGTTCCTCCAACCGTCCCCTCGCTCAGAAGATCGCTGAGTTCCTTGGGGTCGAGCTTTCGGGCCTTACGCTAAAGCAGTTCGCCAACGGTGAGATTTACGCCCGCTACGACGAGACCGTCCGCGGCGCCGACGTCTTCCTGATTCAGTCCGTGGCCGGCGGCAACGTCAACGACATGCTCATGGAGCTGCTCATCGCCACCGACGCTGCCAAGCGCGCATCCGCCCGCTCCATCACCGCCGTCATCACCCACTACGGCTATGCCCGCCAGGACCGCAAGGCCGGCCCGCGCGAGCCCATCACCGCCCGCCTCGTCGCCAACCTGCTCGAGCGCGCCGGCGTCAACCGCATCATCACCCTCGACCTGCACCAGGGTCAGATCCAGGGCTTCTTTGATATCCCGGTTAACCACCTGTCCGCGCTGCCGCTGTTTGGCCAGTACTACAACGACATGCACTTCGACACCGACAACCTGGTTGTCGTCTCCCCCGACGTGGGTCGTGCCAAGGCCGCCAAGAAGCTGTCCGACATGCTCGGCTGCGACCTGGCCATCGCCCACAAGGGCCGTCCGCGCCACAACGCCGCCGAGGTCATGGGCATCATCGGTGACATCAAGGGCAAGACCTGCGTCATCAATGACGACATGATCGACACCGCTGGCACCCTGTGCGCCAACGTCAAGGAGCTCAAGGCTATGGGCGCTGGCGACATCTACGTGTGCGCCACCCACGGCATCTTCTCCGGTCCGGCTATCGAACGTCTGAACGACGCCCCGATCGTCGAGTGCGTCGTCACCGACGCCATTCCCGTCGAGGTCGGCGGCAAGATCAAGACCATCTCGGTCGCCGAGGAGTTCGCTCAGGCCATCTCCGCCGTTTACCACGAGGAGCCCGTCTCTACGCTCGTCGGCGGCGACTTCGCGCTGTAGTCGCTCGACCCTCGCATCCCTCCGGAAGCCCCGGACGCGCCTGCGGGGTTATCACGCGAACGTCCTCGCCGCTTTGCGGCTGCGGGATGTTCGCTTTGATAACCCCTCCCGGCGTGTCCGGGGCTTCCTGCCGTCTCGGGGCAGCTGTTTTCTGAAATGACTTTGCTGCAACCTTTCCTCGCCTTCGGCGGGCGTGGTAGCCTTTGTCGTTGATTAAACTTTTGTGCAACGAAAGGAAGCATATGGCAGCTGCACAGCCGCTTAAGATTCGCATGGTTGCCGGACTTGGCAACCCTGGTGATGAGTATGCCGAGACCCGCCACAACGCTGGCTTCAAAGCGATCGACGAGTTGGCCCGTCAGGCCGGTGTCACGTACTGGAAAAACCAGGCAGGCGCCGAGGTCGCGCTCATCAACATCAACGATCCCGAGGAAGAGGGTGGCAAGCGCCAGATTGTGCTGGTCAAGCCGCAGTCGTACATGAACACCTCAGGCGGCCCCATCTCCAAGCTTTGCCGCGAGTACAAAATCAAGGCCGAGGAGCTGCTCGTAATCCACGACGAGCTCGACATTCCCGCCGGCGACGTGCGTGTTAAGGTGGGCGGCGGCCATGCCGGTCACAACGGCCTGCGTTCCATCATCGACAAGATGGGCAGCCGCGACTTCAACCGCATCCGCACCGGCATCGGCAACCCTCCCGGCAAGATGGCCGTCGCCGACTACGTTCTTAAGCAGCTGCGCGCCCGCGAGGCCGAGGATTTCCAGGACACCTGCGCCCGCGCGGCCGACGCCGCCGGCCTGGCGATCGTGCGCGGCGTGGTCTATGCCCGCGACCATGTCAACGGCGCCGCCTCCGCCAACGGCAAGCACTAAAACCTACCAAAAAGGGACAGGTTTATTTTGGCAGGTTTTACCTGTGGAAACGCCGCGGCAGCCGCATCGCAATAAGCCCTGTGCCGCCATACACGCATAGCACCCCAAAGGGGGCCGGCCTCATCACAACCCGAGGCCGGCCCCCTTTGCCGTTTTGCCTGATAAAACCGACCAAAATAAACCTGTCCCTTTTTGGTAGGCCGAAGTGGATAAACCCTTTTCCCACCTGCCAAAGAAACACGTAAGCGACATTGCCATGAGGGTATAATTTGCACCGTATGTCTGCACAACGCCTGTGCGCGTACGGTTTTATTCGGGCTACCGTCCATTTCCGTGGAGGCACGGTTCGGCGGCCCTAACAAGAGAGGGGTTCTATGTATAAGATCCTGGAGAAGACGCAGTTCTCGGAGAAGGTGTTCAAGTTCCGCATCGAGGCGCCTGCAATCGCCAAGCATGCGCACGCTGGACAGTTCCTCATGGTTCGCGCCAACGAGACGGGCGAGCGTGTCCCGTTTACCCTGGCCGGCTGGAACGGTGACGAGGGCTGGGTCGAGTTCATCTTCATGGTGATCGGCAAGACCACCGAGATGCTTTCCACCTACGAGGCCGGCGAGTCGCTGCGCGACGTCGTGGGCCCGCTGGGCGTTCCCACCGAGATGGCCGAGGGCCCCTGCGCCGTCATTGGCGGCGGCGTCGGCCTGGCAATTGCCTTCCCGGTCGCCAAGCACCTGGTCGAGACCGGCCACGAGGTGCACGCCATCATGGGCGCCCGCACCAAGGACCTCCTGCTTATGGAGGACCAGTTCCGCGAGCTCCTCGACGAGGACCACATCCACATCACCACTGACGACGGCTCCTACGGCGAGCAGGGCGTTGTCACCGCTCCGCTGGAGCGCCTGCTGCAGGACAAGGCCGTGAGCCAGGTCTTCTGCGTCGGCCCCGTTCCGATGATGAAGTTCTCGACCCTCACCGCCCAGAAATACGACACCCCCATCACCGCGTCCCTCAACCCCATCATGGTTGACGGCACCGGTATGTGCGGCTGCTGCCGCGTCGAGGTGGGCGGCGTGACCAAGTTCGCTTGCGTCGACGGCCCCGACTTCGATGCCACCCTGGTCGACTGGGATGACCTTCGTGCCCGCCAGGCCGCTTACCGTTCCGAAGAGGGCGAGTCCCTCAAGGCCTATGAGGAAAAGAGCTGCGCATGCCACTAGTTAACGGTCGTTTCGTTGCCGATATGAAGTCGCCCCGCACCCCCGATAACGAGGAGCCGGCTGCCGAGCGCGCCTGCGACTTCCGCCCCGTCGACAAGGGCTTCACCGAGGAGATGGCGCTGGCCGAGGCTGAGCGCTGCCTCAACTGCAAGAAGCCGTTCTGTGTTGAGGGCTGCCCTGTCAACATCAACATTCCCCGCTTTATCGAGCAGATCCGCGCGAAGGACTTCGGCGGCGCTCTCGATACCATCCGCGAGGACTCCATGCTTCCCGCCATCTGCGGCCGCGTCTGCCCGCAGGAGAACCAGTGCGAGGGCAAGTGCATCCGTGGTAAGAAGTCCGAGCCCGTGGCCATCGGCCAGCTCGAGCGCTTCCTGGGTGACCGCCCCGAGCTCGCCTCCACGCCCAAGATGGCCCCCAAGAACGGCAAGAAGGTCGCCGTCGTTGGCTCCGGCCCGTCCGGCATCACCTGCGCCGGCGAGCTCGCCCGCAACGGCTTTGACGTCACCGTCTTTGAGGCCTTCTTCACCGGCGGCGGCGTGCTGGTCTACGGCATCCCCGAGTTCCGTCTGCCCAAGGCAGTCGTCAAGCGCGAGATTGACGGCCTGGAGGACATGGGCGTCAAGTTTGAGTACAACTCCGTCGTGGGCAACATGGCCACGGCCGAGGAGCTGTTCGAGCAGGGCTTCGACGCCATCTACGTGGCGACCGGCGCTGGCCTGCCCAAGTTCCTCAACGTCCCCGGCGAGAACCTGCCCAACGTCTTCTTCGCGAACGAGTACCTCACCCGCGTGAACCTGATGAAGGCCAACAAGTTCCCCGAGTACGACACCCCCACCAAGCACGGCAAGAACGTCGTCGTCTTTGGTGGCGGCAACGTGGCTATGGACGCCGTCCGTACCGCCAAGCGTCTGGGCGCCGAGCACGCCATCATCGCCTACCGTCGTACCGAGGACGAGATGCCCTGCCGTCGCGCCGAGCTGCACCACGCTAAGGCCGAGGGCGTCGAGGTTCTGCCGCTCGTCTCCCCGCTCGAGTTTGTCGCTGGCGAGGACGGCTCCGTGTGCGCCGTCAAGGTCCAGAAGATGGAGCTCGGAGAGCCCGACGAGTCCGGCCGTCGTCGCCCGGTGCCCATCGAGGGCGCCATCGAGGAGATTCCCTGCGACGTCGCAATCTCGGCTATCGGCACCAACGCCAACCCCTTCGCAAAGAAGATCGGCGGCAAGATGGAGCTCAACAAGTGGGGCTACATCGTCGCCGACGAGGAGACCGGCCAGACCACCGATCCCCGCATCTGGGCCGGCGGCGACATCGTCACCGGTGCCGCTACGGTCATTCTGGCGATGGGCGCCGGCAAGAAGGCCGCTGCCTCCATCACCAAGAGCCTGCTGGGCGAGTAATCACCTACAGCGCTAACCACCAAACGGCAAAGTCCCCGTCGAGCACACGCCCGGCGGGGACTTTTTCTATGCCGACCACCCAACCACCACGATGGGGACAGGCACCTTTGTGATGGTTTTGGTCGGTTAGTCTTCGAGCTGCGCTACTTTGTAGCGGTAGGCTGCGGCAATAACGTCTTTGCAACCCTCGCGGCCCAGCTTGGCGCGGTTGACGACGATGTCTTTACCGCTCGTCATCTTCCACTTTCCGGCACTGTAGCGCTTATAGAACGCCTCGCGCGCCTTCTGCTGCTGCTTGACCAGCTTGGCGCCCTTCTTTTTGTTGAGACCGCGCTTCTTGCGCACGATCTCGACGCGGTCCTCAAAGGGCGCAGTCACCAGCACGGCGATGTGGTTGGGGTTGTTGCGCAGCAGATAATCGGACAGACGGCCTTCGATAATGCAGCTCTCGGTCTCACCCAGATCCAAAATCACCTGGCTCATCTTTTGGAACAACTTGTCCGAGTACGAACGCGCATCGTAGCGGTCGGGCAGAAACGCCATGTTCTCCACGGCCAGGCGCTCGTCGTAGGCGGCCATCTTGTCGAGCGACTCGCCCGCGCGCAGCGAAGCACGCACCAGCAGCTCGTTATCGTACAGCGGAATCCCCAGCTCATCGGCGAGGATACGACCAATCTCGTGGCCCTCGGCGCCAAAGTCGCGCGCGATGGTAATGACCACAGGATTCTTCTTATTCTCCAGATCGCTCATCGCGATTCCTTTCTCTATGTGACAAAGGGACAGTCCCTTTGTCACATTCTACGCTGCCACAATACGACGTTGATACGCTCGGACCAGCAGCGAGATACCAAAGTTGAGCACAAAGTACATCGCAAACACCAGGCCGTAGAGCATAAGCACCTGCGACAGATCGATCGCGTGGGCCATCACGACGTTGGCCGTGTACATGAGCTCGGCCACGTTAATGCCCGAAAGATACGAGCTGTCCTTGATGACGGTCGTGCACTGGCTAAACAGCGCCGGAATGATCGTCTTAAACGTCTGGGGCAGAATGATGTAGCGCATGGTGGCAAAGAAGCCAAAACCCTGGCTCTGCGCTGCCTCAAACTGGCCGCGCGGAATCGAGTTGAGGCCTCCGCGCACAATCTCGGCCATAACAGCGCTGGTAAACAGCGTAAAGGCGATGGTCGAAATCACAATGTCCAAACCCTGCACCGTAAAGTAGATAAACAGGATCCACAGCAGGTTTGGCGTGCAACGGAACAGCTCGATATAGGCGCTCACCAAAATACGGAATGGACGGGGCGCATAACTTTTAACGAGCGCCAGCACCGTGCCAAAGATGAGCGAGAAAAAGATCGACAGCGCCGAGATCTCGATCGTCTTAACAAAGCCGCCCCAAATGTAGAGCAGGTTGGTCGCGTTGAAGATTTCCATGCGCTAGGCCTCCTCTACGTTGTCGAGCCCCAGCTCGGCCAGGCTCACACCGCGCGGACGCTCCTTGGAGCGGCGCTCGAGCCACTGCACCAGTATGGCGAGCGGAAAGCAGATGATGAAGTACATAAGGCAGCAGACGATGTATCCCTGCAGGTAACCGTACAGACTCACAAAGTTGTCGGAACGGTACATAAGGTCGCCGCCGGCCACAAGCGCCAGCACCGACGTATTCTTGACCAGGTTGAGCGCCTGGTTGCACAGCGGCGGCAGAATGATCTTGAATGTCTGGGGCAGTACGATGTACCAGTACGCCTGCGCACGGGTGAAGCCCTGGCTCTGGGCCGCCTCCATCTGACCGCGCGGAACCGCCTCGATACCAGTGCGGATGACCTCCGAAATGTAGGCCGCGTGATACAGACCCACGCCCAAGAAGCCCAGCACGAACGGCGCGATGCGCACCGGCTGGTCGGCACCGGTTATGGCCTGCAAAAACTGCGGACCGGCCATGTACATAAAGAGCACCTGCACGGGCAACGGGGTGTTCTGGTAAAACTCCACGTACACGCGGCTTATGGCGCGCAGCACGCGCGAGCGAGTGGTAGAGAACACGCCCAGCAGCGTGCCCAGCACCAGCGACAACAGCAGGCCGGCAACGACCACTTGCAGCGTCACGCCAAAGCCCTCCCAGAAGGGCCCCATATTTTGAAATGTCGTCGACCAACGGTCGGCGTCAAATAATCCTTCGAGCATTTGATTCCTTCCTTGGACGATGCGCCTATACAAGACCCCAGGTCTTGACCTCTTGGTCGAGCCAGCCGTCGGCCAGGCGATCGCAAATCACCTGATCGACCACGGCCGAAAGGTCGCAGCCCTTCTTGGTCGCCACGCCGTAGCCCTGCTCGCCAAACTTGACCTCGGGCTGCAGCAGCTCAACGGTCTCGTTCATGTAACCGGCCAGCGTGGAGCGGTCCATGGCAAAGACGTCGATATTGCCGGCGTCGAGCGAGCTCTTGATGATGGGATAGCCGCTAAAGGCCCTAAACTCTGGCTTGCAGCTAAAGCCGTTGTCCTTGATCATCTGCTCGATCAGGCCCTGCGTGGTAGCACCCTGGCTCACGCCGATGACCTTGCCGTCCAGATCCTCAATCGAGGTAAAGCCCGAACGCTTCTTGACCATGAGCCCCACGTAGTCGGTGCGGTACGGCGTCGAGAAATCCCAGCTCTTCTTGCGCTCGTCGGTGATGGTGTAGGTCGCCGCGACCACGTCAAGCTGGCCGTTATCGATCAGCGGGCCGCGCGTCTTGGGTGTTACGTCGTTAAACTCGACAAGCTCCTGGGCACGGGCCTCCTTGTAGCTCACGCCAAAGACGGCAGCGGCGATCTGGTAGCACAAATCGACTTCCATGCCCTCAAAGCGACCCTTGGCGGTGTCGTAATAGCCGTAGCCGGGAACATCCTTCTTAACGCCGGCATTCAGATGTCCACGCGACTTGATGGCCGCAAGCTTAGAGCCCTTGTCGGAGCCCTCGCCGCTGGTGGAGTTGCCGCAACCGGTAAGCGCGGTCCCCGTCAGCGCAAGCATGCCGGCGCCCGCCAGCCGCAAAAAGTGACGGCGCGACACGGCCGCCCTCGTCATATCCGTCATGTCCATCACCGCGCCTAGTGCAGAATCTTGGACAGGAACTCGCGGCAGCGCGGGTTCTCGGGGTTATCGAAGAAGTGCTCGGGCGTGCCCTCCTCCAGAATGCGGCCGTCCTCCATAAAGATGACGCGGTCGGCCACCTGACGCGCAAAACCCATCTCGTGCGTCACGCAGATCATGGTGATGTCCTCCTGCGCGAGCTCAATCATAACGTCCAGAACCTCCTGGACCATCTCGGGGTCGAGCGCCGAGGTCGGCTCGTCAAACAGGATGATGGGCTGCTTGGTGCACAGGGCACGGGCGATGGCGATGCGCTGCTGCTGACCACCCGAGAGATTCTGCGGATACTCGCCGGCCTTATGTGCCATGCCGACGCGCTTGAGCGCAGCGATGGCGATCTCGGTCGCCTCCTCCTTGCTCTTCTTTTGCAGTTTGATGGGCGCGAGCGTCAGGTTGCCCAGCACCGTCATGTTGGGATACAGGTTGAACTGCTGAAACACCATGGAACTATACTTGCGAGCCATCTCCAGGTGATTCTTTTTGGTGAGCGGCGTACCGTCGATGACAACCTCGCCCGACGTGGGCTCCTCCAGATAATCGACGCAACGGATGAGCGTCGATTTACCCGAGCCGGAAGGCCCGATCATTACGAGCTTCTCGCCACGTTTGACGGTGAGGTTGATATCTTTGAGCACATGCAGGTCGCCAAAGTACTTGTTGAGATGCTTGATCTCGATCATGTCTGCCATGAATGTCCCTTCCCTGCGTTTACATGAGTTGAACTATTGTACGGAAAGAACCACGTTTCCGCAGCCCACACTACATTCCCGTAAAGAACCCGCAACCTTCCACCCACTCATTGGGGACAGACTTAAATGAGTACCTGCTCATTGGGCACTCATTTAAGCCTGTCCCCAATGAGTGCCCAGCCCAGCAAAAAGGGGCGCGACCATGACGGCCACGCCCCCTCAGCCTCAACTGTGTGCCACTCGGCCCCTACGCGAGGCGGGCTCCGACGATCTTTGCTGCGGCCGGCTTATCGAAGTTGCCGCCGGTGGCCTTGCCCAGGGCACCCATGACCTGGCCCATCTGCTTCTTGGACGTGGCGCCCAGCTCGGCGATAACCTGCTCGATCAGGGCCTCGAGCTCCTCGCCCGAAACCTGCGCGGGCAGCAGGCTCTCCAGGATCTTGACCTGCTCGGTCAGGTTGTCGGTACGCTCCTGGTCGGTGCCGGCCTTGATGGACATCTCCAGCGTCTCGCTCGTCTGCTTGATCAGGCGCTTGATCATGCTGTTGACGTCTTCCTCGGTCACATCGCGGCGCTCGTTAACCTCGATATTCTTCACCTCGGCCTTGACCTGGCGAATGATGGACAGGCGAACCTTGTCCTTGGCCTTCATGGCCGCGATCATTTCTTTCTGCAGCTCTTCGTTGGTCATCTGCAAATCCTCTCTAATAGCGTGGGCGGCACTCGTGCGAGCACCGCCCCATGATTACTCAGTCGTCGACGAATCGTCGGTCGAGCTCTTGGTGACGCCCTTCAGACTCACGTTATAGGGTACGTCCTTGGGCATGGGATTAACGGTGATGTCGGCATCCTTCTTGTACTGCTCTAGCCACTCGCTGTACGCGGTGCTGGCCGCCTGCGTCTTCACCACGTTGGAGACATACTTCTTGATGGCCTTGGGCACCTGGTTGATATCATCAACCTGATTATCGACATGGAAGTAGTCGGTGCACTTGATGACATGGTAACCGTACGTCGACTCGACCACGTCGCTCACGTCGCCCTTGTTGAGCCCCTCGAGCGCCGTCTGGTAGCTGTCGACGAAGGTGGTAAGCTTATCCCAGCCCACATCGCCCTTCTTCTCCTTGGAACCGGTGTCCTCGGAGTACTGCTCAACGGCGTCCTCAAAGCTCAGCTCACCGGAGTTGATCTTGTCCAGGCACTCCTGCGCCTTGGCCTTGGCGGCAGCCTTGTCCTCGTCGGAAGCGTCGGAATCAACCTTGATCAGGATGTTCGACGAGCGGCGGGCGTCGTTGTAGCTGGACAGGTTTTCGTTGATGTAATCGACAATCTCGCTGTCCTTGGGCTTGCTGGTGGGCGCCACGGCGTCCTTGAGCTTTTGCTGTGCCAGACTCTCCTTGAGCGAGTCCTTGTAGGTGTCCTCGGTATAGCCGTAGGTCTTGAGGGTCTTCTTAAAGGCCTTGGCACCGCCCGCGCTCTTGCACGCGTCCTTCCAAGCCTTCTCGACCTCCTCGTCCGACACCGTCACGCCGTTCTCCTTCTGTGCCTGTTGAAGCAGAATCTGCTGCGTGTAGGAGTCGATGAGTTGCTTGCGGTACTTCTTGGGCGTGAGGTCGTTGTCAACCAGATACTGCGCCCAATCCTCATCCTTGGTGTAGCCGTAGGACGTGCGCATGCTCATGATCTGCTTGGTCACGGTGTCCTCGGTAAGGTTGGTGCCGTTGATAGTGGCAGCAACACCGCCGGTCAGCTTGTAGCCCGAGGTGTCCTCAGCCTGCGACATAAGGCCGGAGCACGCCATCGCCGAGACGGAAAGCAGCATCGCCAGCACGCCGATGACCACCAGAACGATCTTGACGGTCTTAGACACGTACGTCTTGCGCTGCTTCTTGCGAGAGCTGGAGGCTGCGCGGGCCTGCTGCTCGGGCGTCGGCGCGGCCTCGGAGTTCTTTTTCTTATTTGCCATAGTTGGCCTTTCGCATAACGAATCGAACAAACGCCATTGTGTCACAACGCAGCCCCCGCGGCACGCTTGGTGCATTGGGGACAGATTAATCTGCACCATTTTGGTGCAAAGGGGACAGCTCTGGCAGCCGGCAGTTAGGGACAGTCCCCAAGTGCCGACTCAGCCCCACCTTAGAAGTGGCGGCGGATGGCGTCGACCATGCCCTGGGGCGTGGTCTGGCCGAGCACGTCGGCTGCGGCATCGGCGCCCATAAAGATGTTCATGAGTGCCTGCAGGGCCTCGACCTGGCCGCCCGGCTCGGCGATGCCCAGATTGATGACGATCTGCGCCGGCACCGGAGCGCTCATGCCAGCCATAGCGTTAAATGTCACGGGCGCGGCGGGCTTCACCACCGCGATATAGGGCTTGGCCACAAACCCCGGATCGGTATGCGGAATGGCAATGTTTGCCGCCGGCATAGCGAGACCCGTGGGATAGGCATCCTCGCGCGTGCGGACGGCGTTGAGCCAACCCTCGGCAATGTAGCCGCGCGGGGCAAGCTCGCCCTCGAGCCGCGCAAACACCTCGCCCGGCGTCGCGCACTCCCAATCAAAAAACACCAGCTCGGGCGTAAACAGCGCTTCGTTATCCGCCACACGCTCACCTCTCTCACCTAGTCACCTGGGACGTTCTTAAACGACTAGTCGTTTAAGAACGTCCCCAATGACTACCTAAAACAAAGGATGGCCACTTGCGCCTTGGCGCCAATGACCACCCTGACTACTCGGCTAAATTGTACTGTGTGCCACTAGCCGCGAGGCGCATCAATTGCGACCTTGCCGCTCTCCAGCACGTGAACGCGACCGTCGGCGAGCATCTGCACGACCTCGGGATACAGCACATGCTCGATCGCATGGATGTGCTCCTCGAGCGTGTCGACGTCCCAGCTCTCCTCAACAGCCAGCGCACGCTGGGCGATGATGGGGCCGTTGTCGTAGATCTCGTTGGCAAAGTGCACGGTCACGCCGGTCACCTTGACGCCGCGAGCAAACGCATCGTCGATCGCATGGGCGCCGGTAAAGCTCGGCAGCAGCGCCGGATGTAGGTTGACCACGCGATTGGGAAACGCTGCTAGCAGCGGCGTGTGCACCATGCGCATATAGCCGGCCATCACCACGTACTCGCAACCGCGTTCGAGCAGCTCATGCGCGATAATCTCGTCAGCTGCGATGGGGTCAGCATAGACATCCTTGGACAGCGTGAGCGTCTGGATGCCCGCACGCTCGGCACGCTGCAGGCCCTTGGCCGAAGGACGGCTCGACACCACAAGCTCAATCGAGGCGTTGAGCTTGCCGGCGGCGATCAGGTCGATCAGCGCCTGCAGGTTGGTACCCGAACCGCTGATGAGCACGCCGATCTTGAGCGGCTCGGCCGTATCGGTACCGGTCGGACGGGTGTAGGGCACAAAGCCCAGGCCCTCGGCGGCAGCCATCTGCTCGTTAGCGCTCATCGGAGTACACGACCTTACCGGAACCCTCGACGCACTCGCCCACGCGGAACGGCTTCTCGCCCAGCGCGACCAGAGCCTCGGTCACGGCAGCCTCGTCCTCGGGGGCGACGATCAGGCACAGGCCGACGCCCATGTTGAAGGTCTTGCACGCCTCATTGGGCGCGAGCTCGGCCTGACGCGACACGTAGGTGATGACGGGCGGAACATCCCAGCCCATCTCGGCGCCATTGCGGATGACCACGGCATCGACGTCGTCGGCGAGCGCGCGGTTGAGGTTCTCGGTAATACCGCCGCCGGTGATATGGGCAATGGCATGAACGTTGGCGCCACCGCGGAGCAGCTCCAGAATCGGCTTGACGTAGATGCGCGTGGGAGCCAGCAGAGCGTCGGCCAGCGAAGCACCGCCGAGCTCCTCGAGCGGACGGCTTAGCTCCTCGGCCTTAGCGGCGGCCTCGGGCGTGCCCGGCTTGATGCCGTCGACACCGATAACCTTGCGCACGAGCGAGTAGCCGTTGGAGTGCACGCCGGTGGAGGGCAGGCCCAGGATCACATCGCCGGGGCGAACGTTCGCGGGGTCGAGCATCTTGGGACGATCGACAACACCCACGGTAAAGCCGGCGAGGTCGTAATCGGCGGGAGCCGTGACGCCCGGGTGCTCGGCCATCTCGCCGCCCACGAGCGCGCAGCCCGCGAGCTTGCAGCCGTCGGCCACGCCCTTGATGATCTTTGCCATGTGCTCGGCCTCAATGTGACCGATGGCAACGTAATCCAGGAAGAACAGCGGCTCGGCGCCCGAAGCCAAAATGTCATTGACGCACATGGCGACCAGGTCCTGGCCCACCGTCTCGTGACGGTCCATAATCTGGGCGAGCACAAGCTTGGTGCCCACGCCGTCGGTGCCGCTGATCAGGATCGGGTCTTCCATATCCTTGAGCGCGGCGGCCGAGAACAGGCCACCAAAGCCACCGATGCCGCCGATAACCTCGGGGCGGTTGGTGTCCTTGACCATCTGCTTAATAGCGTCGACGGCGCGGCCACCCTCGGCGGTATCGACGCCGGCGTCCTCGTACGTCACATGCTTGCTGTCGCTCATCTGAGCCTTCCTCTCCCACTACCGTGGCGCCGCGCGGGCGCCAAACGGTGCTCATAGTTGCGTTCATTTCGGCGCACGCCATAACAGCACGCGCCGTCATATCAACAAAACAGCAGGTAAAACCTACCAAAATAAACCTGTCCCCACATGGCAGGTTTTAGGCCTCGCCGTGCTCCTCTTCCCAGCTGCGGTCATCGTATTTCTCGACCACGGCGTCGTCGTCAAAATGCAGCGGCTTATCCAGGTTGCGGGGCTTAAAGCCCTCCATGAACTTGTCGCGGCCAAAGCTCTCGGGAATCGCCACGGGGTAGCGTCCGGTAAAGCACGCATCGCAGTAGCCGCCCTTGGGCATGACCTTCAGCAGGCCCTCGACCGAAAGGAAGGCCAGCGAATCGGCGCCGATATACTCGCAGATCTCCTCGACCGTCTTGTTGGCGCTGATGAGCTGCGACTGCACGTCGGTATCGATACCGTAGAAGCACGGCCAGATGACCTCGGGCGAGTTGATGCGGATGTGAATCTCCTTGGCGCCGGCGTTGCGCAGCATCTTGACGAGCTGCACCATGGTGGTGCCGCGCACGATGGAGTCGTCGATGACGACCAGGCGCTTGCCCTCGATGTTGTCGCGCAGCGGATTGAGCTTCATGCGCACGCCCATGGCTCGCAGCTCCTGCGTGGGCTCGATAAACGTACGGCCCACATAACGATTCTTGATGAGGCCCTCGCCAAAGGGAATGCCGCTCTCGTGCGAATAGCCCTCCGCGGGCGGCAGGCCGGAGTCGGGCACGCCGATGACCAGGTCGGCCTCGACGGGCTCCTCATGTGCCAGCTGACGACCCATGTCATAACGGCAAGCGTAGACACTCTTGCCGTTCATGATGGAGTCGGGGCGAGCGAAGTAGACCTGCTCAAAGATGCAGTTAGCAGGCTCTTCGGCGGCAGGCACGCCCTGCTCGGACACAAGGCCCTCGGCGCTGATGCGCAAAATCTCACCGGGACGGACGTCGCGGACGTACTCGGCGCCCACGATATCGAGTGCACAGGTCTCAGAAGCGACGACCCAGCCGCCGGCGCGGGTGACATGGGTGGCAGCGTCGACCGTCGCGGCGTCGTCTTGCGACGGCAGTTGCGAAACGGAAGCGGCATCGGCCTGGTCCAGGCCCTCGTCCACGAGCTTGCCCAGCACCAGCGGGCGAATGCCATGCGGATCGCGGAATGCGTAGAGCGCCTGCTCGTTGATGAGCGTCATGGCGTAGCCGCCGCGCACGAGCTCCATGGTCTTACGAATGCCCTCGCGCAGGTGGCCCGTACGCTGGGTAAAGTAGCCGATGAGTTTGGTCGCGACCTCGGAATCCGAGTTGGAGAGGAACGGCACGCCCAGCTCGATCAGCTGGCGGCGCAGCTCGTCGGTGTTGACGAGGGTGCCGTTGTGCGCGAGCGCGATAATGACGCTATTGATGGTAGAGAGGTGCGGCTGAGAGGCTTCCCAGCTCTTGGCGCCGGCGGTGCCGTAGCGCACATGACCCACGGCCAGCTGACCGGAGAGCGTCGACAAGTCGGCATTGGAGAACACGCGGTCGAGCAGGCCCAGATCCTTGCGGACCATAACCGTACCGCCGTCACCAACAGCGATTCCCGCCGATTCTTGGCCACGGTGCTGCAGTGCACGCAGGCCAAAGTACGTCAGTCGAGCCACGTCGCGATCGGGCGCCCAGACACCAAAAACGCCGCATTCCTCATGCAGCTGGTCAGAGTCCGGATCATACGTCGACATGGCGTTCACCTGTCCCGCGGCGCGCTCGGGCGCGCGGATGGTTTCTTGAGACATGGCATCCCCTCAGAGCCTCGTATTTTGGCGTTACCCGCCTTATTATACGTACGGCGCGACGCGCTCCCCAGCGCATGAGCAGCGCTTTTTAAAAGCCCACCGAGCTAATAATCCGTTTTGCGGCCAAACATTTTATTGGTCTGCCCAGTGCAAGCGCCCGCGCCCCCATATGGCCGCCGCGTCCACCGTTGGGGATTGCAAAGTTGCAATTGGGACGTTCGTCCTGTCTTTTAGCAGGTCGGCGGCGTATCCTAGTAACCTAGGACAAAGCGAGAAAGGTTCTGTATGGATCGAAACGAACTCGACCCCAGCGTCCCCAGCGCCACGGAGGTCAAGAAGATTCCCCTCATCATTAAAGTGTACGCCGTCCTGTGCATCCTGTCCGGCGTGGGCACACTCCCGTCGGTCGCCGTCTTTATGTGGCAGGTCATCACCGCACTCATTAACGGCAACGCCGCCGCTAAACTCGGTGATAACACCCTGGTCGCGGTTGGCCTTATCGTCGCCGGCATTATGCTCTCGGCGGCAAGCGCGATCATCTTGATCGTCTTTGGCCTGGACCTCATCAAGGACCAGCGGCGCAATGCCGCCCGCCTGTCTTACGTCCTCATCGCATTTACCGTCGTGGAGCTTTTAGTTGACGTGATGCTCCAGGGTATCGGACCCTTCCTGCTGCGCCCCGCCATTCAGCTCGGTATCCTCATTGCGCTGTCGGCCACCGTCGACCCCACGCTACGCCAGGAGCGCGAACTGCAGCGCCGTCTGCAAGAGATGCTCGACCGCGATGCCGCCGCCGAGGGGATGCTCGGCCGCGACGAAACCGGCGAGGGCTACATCAAGCTCAACTACTTCAACCTGTTCTGGGTATTCTTCGTCTGCAGCGTGTTAGGTCTCATTCTCGAGGAAGTCTGGCATATGGTCGTCGTCGATCCCGGCGTCTATCAGGACCGTGCCGGTATGCTATTTGGCCCCTTTAGCCCCATCTACGGATTTGGCGCGGTGCTCATGACCATGGCGCTCAACCGCTTCTATAAAAAGAATCCTCTGATCATTTTCCTGGTAAGTGCCCTGATCGGCGGCGCTTTCGAGGTGTTTGTAGGCTGGTTTATGCAGACCTCATTTGGCGTGGTGTCGTGGAGCTATTCACACATTAGGCTATTCGGCATGCCCGATCCCATCGCGGTATTGACCGGGGGACGCACATGCACGCCGTTTGCCTGCATGTGGGGCCTGGGTGGCCTCATCTGGATCAAGGTCTTGCTGCCGCACCTGCTTAAGCTCATCAATATGATTCCATGGAAACGCCGCTACTCTGCTACCGTCATCCTGACCGCCGTCATGTTGATCGACGGCGTCATGACGTTGCAATCGCTCGACTATTGGTATCAGCGCGTCAACGGAACCGTTCGAAATATTCCCGTCGCACAGTTCTATGACAAGCATTTCGATAACGAATATATGGAGAACCGTTTTCAGAGTATGACCATGAGCCCCAAGGACGCCACACGCGTGTAGCAAACGCCAGAGCAAAATAGCTCCAACACATCAAAGCCCGCTGGCAGATCTACATGAACTGCCGGCGGGCTTTCGCTATAGACAGACTCGGATTGCCGACGAGGCCTTACGCCTCGCGCTCGACCTCGCTCACGCACTCGTTCTTGATGGTGCCGACGAGCGACTGCAGCGCATCGACCACATGCGGGCGAATGTCTCCGCCAATGAGCACGAGCATGATGTCGTCGCCCACGGTAAGCTCGCCGCTCGCCAGCCACACGCGCACATAGCCGATACCCGGCATCGTGCGCGTCGCCTCGATAGCGGCCTGCACCTTTTCGGCATCGAAGCCAAACACCATGCCGCCCACCTTGTGGCCTGGCGCCACGCCATCGGTCTCGACTCCGCGCACTTCGGCCTTGGGCGTCGCGCGCACCACACCGTTGTGTGTCAGGTACATCCCACAATCAGCCGCCGAAACATCGGCCTTGGCTTCGCGCAGCCAAGCATCAACCGAAGGCATCGATTTGCCGTTCTCGAGCATCATTTCTCCCTTACCGTCGTCGAGTAGCCAATTTGGAACGGGGCTTTTTTAGCTACTCTCGAACAACTTATTCCTCGACCGGCGTGAGCACCATGACAGCACGCGTGTTGCTCAGCGATAACGAACGACAGGTCACAAGCGTTACGACCTTGGTTGCCGAAGCAGCACGATCGGTGGCATCGCTCGCCACGGCAGAGGCACCGTCGAGCATCTCGGACAGGTAGTTCTTGAGCCCGTCGTCGCCCTCAAAATTGGGTATGCGCGCCTTGGCATACGTGTCCTCGACAACTTTGGTCGCCAGCGGACGCAGCTTATAGGTGGCGTCGCGCGTGATGTAATACACGTACTCTATGCTGTCGAACGTCGCCTGATCGGTCGTGTCCGAGATCACATTGAACATCGATCCGTCGTTCATGTGGTGACCATAGATCGTAGTCTGCTGATCCACCATGCCGGGCGCATTGTCCTCGTAATCCAAGAAGATAGCACCCGATGCGTTGGACGTGCCATCGAACAACGTGTTGAGGTACTTGGAGTTATCAGTAGCCTGCACTACTGGATAGTTAATGTTGGTGCCCGGTGCGTAAATCCAACCGACGACCTCGGGATTTGTCTGGGCAAGGGCATTAAAGTCGATAACCGGCACGCCGCTGGCGTCCTTAGCGGGCGCATATTGCTCTTCGATCTTTTGGTACGACTCGCTCGCCTGCTTGTAACCGATCTGCGCATTGATAAAGATGGCAGCGGCGGCAACAATCAGACCGATACCGATGATGATGAGCAGAATGGGAATGATGGAGCGGCGCTTTTTGCGCGGCGGCTCGGTATAATCCGACGGCGCGGCATGCGATGAAGACCGGGGCGGCTTCTTAGCGGTGCTATAAGACGAAGGGCGATACGCAGCCGGCGTATCCTGACGGCGATGGGACGTCGGCGTTACAGAACGCGGCGCGCGCGGCTGCTGAGGAGAGGATGTCCGACCCTGCTGTGCCGCACGGGCAGCACCTGGCTTCGACGGATCGGGAATCTGAGAAGCCTTGAATCGTTTTCCCTGATAGTCGGACATGGCTCTCCTTATACTGCGGTGAAACGGCGGAACGCCTAGGCGTCGGCCATCTCCTGCTTCATCTTCTCGATAACCTTGCGATACTCGGGGTCGCAGGCGCCCAGGATCTGCGTAGCATAGATAGCGGCGTTCTTGGCGCCGTTGATGGCAACGCAGGCCACGGGCACACCCGAAGGCATCTGCACCATCGACAGCAGCGAATCCATACCGCCCAGGTCACTTGTCTTCATAGGCACGCCGATAACCGGCAGCGGCGTAAAGGCAGCCACGACACCACCCAGGTGAGCAGCCTTGCCGGCGGCGGCGATAATCACTTTGATACCGCGATCGGCGGCAGTCGAGGCCCACTCGTGGACCTTCGCCGGCGTGCGGTGTGCGCTCGCAATGACGAGCTCATAGGGCACACCCAGCGCCTCGAGCTCGGCGGTGCAACCTTCCATAACGCCCAGATCGGACTTGGAACCCATGATGATCCCGACGACCGGCTTTTGATCTGCCATAAACAAAGACCTCCTGTTGAGAGCGGCGACGCGGCGGATCCGCGACCCTTAACTACTGAGAGTAGTATAGCTTCTCCCGTCCCTGCGGCCTGCGGGTGCCCCGCGGCGGTCTGGTGTTTTCATCTTCACTCCGGTTGCTTCGCAAAGTCGTTCAGATGAAAACACCAGACCGCCGCGGGGCACCCTCGACCTACCGGGAATTGCCATGACGTACGTTGGCTGAATTATTAACGTGGGATCCGCCGTTCGAATGAACGGCGGATCCCACACTCATTTTCTATTCAGCCCTAGTCATCGCGCAAAGCCCCTTCGGCAGCACACGGTGCAGCCAAGTCACCGCAGGCCGGGGCGGGAGGCGGTCCTTTCTCTCGGAAAACTTCGCGAAGCCCAGTTTCCGAGAGAAAGTGTCCGCCTCCCGCCCCGGCCGGACAGGTCACACTACACCGTGTGCTGCGGCAGGTCCTGCAGGGCGATGACGTCCATACCCATGTCGTTGGCGCTGCCGTGACCCTGCTGGTCCTCGCGCACGGCCTCGATGGCACTCACGTACGTGTTGGCGGCAGACATCGCGGTCACGCAGGTCACGCCGCGGCGCACGGCCTCGGTGCGCAGCAGATAACCGTCGCCACGCGAGCCCGGGCCGTATGGCGTATTGATGATCACCGCAATCTTGCCATCGGCGATGAGGTCGCCGATGTTGGGGCACTCGCCGTCGTGCGGGCCGCTGATCTTCTCCACGACTTCGCACGTCACGTTGCCGCCGCGCAGGACGCGCGCCGTACCCTCGGTGGAGCAGATATCAAAGCCCAGGTAGCGAAGGATACGCGCGACCGAAAGGATATGACGCTTGTCGCGGTCGCACACGCTGATGAACACCTTGCCGGCGCTCGGGTCGGGCAGCTTGTAGTCAATCGCCAGCTGCGTCTTAGCGTATGCCTCGGGATAGCTCTTGGCGATACCCATGACCTCGCCCGTCGACTTCATCTCGGGCCCCAGGATAACGTCGGCGCCCGGGAAACGACCCCAGGGCATAACGGCTTCCTTCATGCAGAACCAGTCCAGCTGACGCTCGTCGCTCGGCAGGCCCAAGCTCGAGATGGAATGGCCCGCCATGATACGTGCGGCACACTTGGCGAGCGGCACGCCGGTGGCCTTGGAGATAAACGGCACAGTGCGGCTGGCACGCGGGTTGGCCTCGATCACGTAGACGGTCTCGCCCTTGATGGCGTACTGCACGTTGACCAGGCCGCGTACGCCCAGCGCCATCGCGATGCGGCGCGTGGTCTCGCGAAGCTTTGCCTGCAGGCTCTCGCTAAAGCTGAACGGCGGGATGCAGGTCGCGGAGTCGCCAGAGTGGATACCGGCCTCCTCGATATGCTCCAGAATGCCGCCAATGTAGACCTCTTCGCCATCGCACAGGGCGTCGACATCGGACTCGATCGCACCCTCCAGGAAGCGGTCCAGATACACCGGGTAGTCGGGGCTAATGCGCGCGGCCTCGGCCATGTAATCGCGCAGGTGCTCGGCATCGTAGGCGATCATCATGCCGCGGCCGCCCAGCACGTAGCTCGGACGTACCAGCAGCGGGTAGCCAATGTGTGCGGCAACGGCCTCGGCCTCCTCAAACGAGGTGGCCTGACCCGCCGGCGGGTACATGATGCCCAGCTTGTCGAGCAGGGCGGCAAAGCGCTCGCGGTCCTCGGCAAAGTCGATGGCATCGGGCTTGGTGCCCATGATGTTGACGCCACTCTCCTCGAGCATGCGCGCCAGCTTAAGCGGGGTCTGGCCGCCAAGCGTCACCACGACGCCGTCGGGGCGCTCAACATCGATAACGTCCATGACGTCCTCGTAGGTGAGCGGCTCAAAGTAAAGGCGGTCGGACGTGTCGTAGTCGGTCGAAACGGTCTCGGGGTTGCAGTTGACCATGATGGTCTCAAAGCCGCGGGCCGCCAGCGCGTAGCTCGCGTGCACGCAGCAGTAATCGAACTCAATACCCTGGCCAATACGGTTGGGGCCGGCACCCAGAATCATCGCCTTGGGCTTGTCCGCCGGCGTGGTCTCGTCGGGAGCTACGCGCTTCTTGGCATCCGGGCTCGTGCGGTAGATGTTCTCGTACGTCTTGTAGTGGTACTCCGTGGCGCTCGAGAACTCCGCAGCGCAGGTATCGACCGTCTTCATGCTGGGAACCACGCCCAGGCCCTTGCGATAAGCGCGAACAAAGCGCTCGTCCGAGCCGGTCAGCGCGGCAATCTCGGCGTCGCTCGTGCCGTACTGCTTGAGCAGGCGCATCGCGTCGGCGTCGATATCCTCCACACGCAGGCCGCGGATGCTTTCCTGGACCTGCACCATGTCGTTGATACGGTTGAGGTACCACGGATCGATGCCGCAGATGGCATGGATGCGGGTGATGTCCCAGCCGCGGCGCAGGGCCTCGACCACAAAGAAGATGCGGTGCTCGGTCGGGGTGCCCACGGCCTGGGCGAGCTCGTCGTCGCTCAGCTTGTCGGCACCCTCCTTGCCACCGGCGCAAATGCCCTGGTGTCCGTCCTCCAGCGAGCGCATGGCCTTGCCGAAGGCCTCCTCAAAGGTGCGACCGATCGCCATAATCTCGCCCACGGCCTTCATGCGCGTGGTGAGCGTGGGGTCGGTGCCCTTGAACTTCTCGAAGGCAAAGCGTGGCACCTTGACCACGCAGTAGTCGATCGTGGGCTCAAAGCAGGCGGGTGTTGCCTTGGTAATGTCGTTGACGATCTCGTCGAGCGTGTAGCCCACGGCCAGGCGAGCGGCGGCCTTGGCGATGGGGAAGCCCGTGGCCTTGGAGGCCAGTGCGGACGAGCGGCTCACGCGCGGGTTCATCTCGATGACGATCAGGCGGCCGGTCTGGGGGTTCACGGCAAACTGCACGTTGGAGCCGCCGGTCTCGACGCCGATCTTCTCCAAGATGGCGAGCGAGGCGACACGCATGCGCTGATACTCCAGGTCGGAGAGGGTCTGCGCCGGCGCCACGGTGATGGAGTCGCCGGTATGCACGCCCATGGGGTCGAGGTTCTCGATGGAGCACACGATGATGCCGTTGCCGGCGTGGTCGCGCATGACCTCCATCTCGTACTCTTTCCAGCCCTCGATGGACTCCTCGACCAGCACCTCATGGGCAGGCGAGAGCTCAAGGCCCTGGCTCACGATGGAGACGAGCTCCTCGTGGGTATGAGCGATGCCGCCACCGGCGCCGCCGAGGGTAAAGCTCGGGCGCAGTACGCAGGGATAGCCCACGCGCTCGGCGATGGCCTCGGCGTCGGCCACGCTGTAGGCATAGCCCGAGCGCGCGACCTCCAGGCCGATCTCGGCCATGGCCTCGTTAAAGAGCTTGCGGTCCTCGCCGCGCTCGATGGCGGCAAGGTCACAGCCGATCATCTCGACGCCGTACTTGTCGAGCGTACCGTCTTTCGCCAGCTCGACGGCGGCGTTCAGACCGGTCTGGCCGCCCAGCGTGGGCAGCAGCGCGTCCGGGCGCTCTTTCTTGATTACGCGCTCGATAAACTCGGCGGTGATGGGCTCGACATAGGTACGATCGGCAAGACCCGGGTCGGTCATGATGGTCGCCGGGTTGGAGTTGACCAGGATGACCTCAAAGCCATCCTCCTTGAGCACCTTGCAGGCCTGGGCGCCGGAGTAGTCGAACTCGCAGGCCTGGCCGATAACGATGGGGCCCGAACCAATGACGAGGATGCGCTTGATGTCAGTACGTTTAGGCATATTAGTTCTCCTCGGTCTCAGCGGTCTCGGACTCAGCAAAGTTCCAGCCGGCAAGGCGGTCCTTCGCGGTGTCGATATCCAGGTAGTTCTCCTCGCCGTCCATGAGTCGCGTAAAGGCGGTAAAGAGATAGTGGGCATCGGTGGGGCCAGGCGAGGCCTCGGGGTGGTACTGGACCGAGAAGCACGGGGCGTCGAGCAGCTGGATGCCCTCGGCGGTGCCGTCGTTGAGGTTCACATGCGTCAGGCGAATGCGACCAAAGCGCTCGTTCATCACGACCGGCGCGATTCCGCGGCGCACCCAGACGCGCAGATCTCCATCGGCCGCATGCTCGGTCTCGCCGCCGGAAAGCTCGGGGACAAGCTTGCCCAAGCTGGGGAACAGCAGGCCAAAGCCATGGTTTTGCGCGGTGATCTCCACACGGCGGCTTACCAGGTTCATGACCGGCTGGTTGCCACCGCGGTGACCGAACTTAAGCTTTTCCATCTGAGCGCCGCAGGCCAGGCTGATCATCTGGTGACCAAGACAAATACCAAAGACCGGCACCTTGCCGATCAGCTGCTGCACCTGCTCGTAGGTCTCCACCACGGCGTCGGGGTCGCCGGGACCATTGGACAAAAAGACACCGTCGGGATTCATGTCGAGCACCTCACTCGCGGGCGTATCCCACGGCACGACGGTAAGGTCGCAGCCGGCGCGGACCAGACCCTCCAGAATGCCGCGCTTCACACCGCAGTCGTAGGCGACCACTTTGTGACGGGCAGGAGCGGCAGCCGTAAGCGCAAAGTCATGCGTGGCAGGCAGGTCGGCGGCCACAAACTCGTGAGGTACGGGGCAACTTACGGTCTTGACCAGGTTCTCGCCTACCAGCGTGGGCGCAGCGGCCAGACGCTCGGCAAGCTCGTCGACGTCGAAGATCTCGGTCGAAATAATGCCCATCTTGGAACCATTGTCGCGCAGGTGGCGCACCAGGGCGCGAGTGTCGACACCCTCGATAGCGACGATGCCGTGAGCGCGCAGGTACTCCGGCACGCTGACGGCCGAGCGCCAGTTAGAAGGCGTGGCGCACATGTCGCGAACGATCATGCCGCGCATGGCCGGAGCGCTCGCAGGGCGCACAGCGTCGCCGGGGAAGGCCGACTGGACGTCGGTCTCGTCGATACCGTAGTTGCCGATCTGCGGATAGGTCATGGTTACGATTTGGCCGGCATAACTCGGGTCGGTCATGACCTCAAAGTAGCCCTCGAGCGAGGTGTTGAAGCAGACTTCGCCGGTCGCGGTGCCCTCAGCGCCGCATGCACGTCCATAAAAAATGGTCCCATCCTCAAGATACAGGATGCAGGGACCGCAGGTGCCCTTGCTGGTTTTGGCCAGCATACGCTGGCAAAGCTCGCTAGGCGCGAAGGTGCGGGCGGCAGCGCCCGCGGTATGGTTGTTCGCCATAATTCTCCTTCCCGGTCTCACAGGACCGGCTTAAAGGTGTGTAGTTAGGCCTCGCGGTATTGTAACCGCAAGCATGCCTCATGGCGTTAATTTCATCGAAATGTTTACGAAATGATAATTATGACTTTCTATGCATAATGTTTTTTAATCCCGTCCCAAAAAATCATCCCGCGGGGCTTGTGGCTCACGCGGGATGATGGCGTCTTATTTTTTCTTGTCCTGCTCCAGCAGTTCGGACGGTGTGCGATCGGGCTTGCCGCCGCGGAAAATCTCGCGGCCATGCAGACGATGCTCCAGATCGCGCTCGGCCTTTTCCTCGTCAATCTTGGTCTGGCTCACCACCGGGTCCTCAATCAACGACGACACCGAGTTCACCTGCTTCTGAATGCGCTCGGCGATGGTGTCGTCCATACTCACGATGCGCATCTTCCAGTCGATACTCGTGGCGTTGGATGAGCTCTTGGTCCACACGAACGTCAAAATGGCGCTCTGGTGGCCGCGCGCGGGGAACATGCCAAAGAAGGAATCGTGCTGAATGTTGCTATCCTCGTCGATATAGGCGTGAACGTTATACACCACGCGGTCGATCTTATCGTTGAGCAACGCGTTGGTCGCAAGCGCCGCGGCCTGGATCTGCCCGTTGGACAGCAGCTCGAGCTCGTTGGCAGACGATGTGTCCAACACCGTCACCTCGACCGTGCCCGTGCGTTCATCGGCTTCATCGACGGTAAAATCGAGCGGGAACTGCGTAAAGCCGTTACCCCACTCAAGGCCACCCTTGAGCGCGGTCGAAACGGTATCGACCGAAACGCTCTCGGACAGGTTGGCGGTGTTCAGACGACGCATCACGCCGTAGCCAATCTGCATGCCCACGATCAGCACCAAAATACCGATGACCACGGCCATCGCGGTCTTCGTAATGGTATGGCTCACCTGCGAGCCCGAAGGATCGTCCTCGGACAGCGGGTCGATATGTTTTGCCTGGCTCGCGCGGTCCTCGCTGCGCAGCTGCGCTAGCGCCGCTTTATCACCGCGCTTGGCCGCAGCCTCCTTCTCACGCATGCGCTCGGTACGCTTTTTGGCGAGCGTGGGATCCAAGACACCGGATGCATCGATTTCGGAGAATAACTCCGTCACTTCTTCCGGAGTCAAAGGGTTCTTGTCAGCCATAAACTTCCTGTCATATCAATCAGTCGAGCTCGTGCGCACGCGCACCTTCGAACTGCATTCGATAGTAACGGGCATAGGTGCCGCCACGGGCGAGAAGCTCCTCGTGCGTGCCACGCTCCACAACGCGACCATGCTCAACGGTCGCAATCTCATCGGCGTGCTTAATGGTCGAGAGACGATGGGCGATGATGATCGTGGTGCGGCCGCGTGCCAGCTCTTCGAGCGACTCCTGCACCGCCTCCTCGCTCTCGTTATCCAAAGCACTCGTCGCCTCATCCAAAATAAGGATCTTGGGGTTCTTGAGAAACACGCGCGCGATGGCAACGCGCTGCTTCTGTCCGCCCGAAAGACGGCTGCCGCGCTCGCCCACCACGGTGTCGTAGCCCTGCGGAAGCGACTCGATAAAGGCATCGATGTTGGCGCGACGGGCGGCCTCGGCGATCTCTTCCGCCGTAGCGCCCGGCTTGCCGTAGGCGATGTTCTCGCCAATCGTACCGTCAAACAGATAGACATCCTGCTGCACCAGGCCGATGGCGCGGCGCAGGCTCTGCTGCGTCACATCGCGCACGTCCTGACCGTCGATGCTAATGGATCCGGTAGCCACGTCATAAAAGCGCGGCAGCAGCGAACAGGTCGTGGACTTGCCGCCGCCCGAAGGGCCAACCAAAGCGATGGTCTGTCCGGGCTTGATGGACAGGTCCATATGGTCGATAACGGGACGCTCGTCGGCATAGCCCTCGCCCAGCTCAACGTCCTCGTAGTTAAAGCACACGTCGTGATACTCCACGGCGCCGGCAGTCACCTGCAGATCAGTGGCGCCCGGCTTGTCCTGGATATCCGGCGCGGTCGAGAGCACCTCGTCCATACGCTTAAAGCCGGCGATAGCCTTCTGATACGTTTCGGCCGAATTGACGAGCGTCTCAAGCGGCGTGCAGAACAGCGAAATATAGAGTGCAAAGGTCGCCATATCGACCGCCTGTAGCTGTCCCTGGGCGACCAGCCAGCCGCCCAGCAGCACCACGATCACATAGAGCACACCCGAGAGCAGGCCATACGTCGCGGTATAGACGCCCATGGCGTGATACATGTTCTCCTTGGACGAAAGATAGCGATTGTTGGAGGCGCGGAACTTGAAGCGTTCGGTCTCCTCGTTGGCAAAGCTCTTGACCACGCGCATGCCCGCCAGCGAATCCTGCAGCTGCGCATTGATGCCGCTGATCTTTTTGCGGTTGTCGCTAAAGACCTCGCGCATACGCATGTTTTGCCAAAACATGATGACCGCAAACGCCGCCGTCACCACGGCCATGGCGAGCGCCAGCACCGGGGCGATGGTAAAGAGGATCACAAACGAGCCGATAATCTCGATGCCGCAGATGATGATCCACTCGGGCACGTGGTGCGCCGCCTCGCAGATATCGAACAGGTCGTTGACCACGCGGCTCATCATGTCGCCGGAGCTGTTGCGGTCGAAGTACGCAAAGCTAAAGCGCTCATACTGGTCGAACAGGTCCTCGCGCATTTTGGACTCCATGCGCGCACCCATCACGTGACCCCAATAGCTCACAAAGTAGCGGCAGGCGCAGCGGACGGCATACATCAGCACCAAGCCCACCGCGATCATGCCGAGCGCCTGCATAATGGCAGCCTGACCCTGAGTAAATAGCCCACCGGTCAAATTGCGCAGGATAATGGGGAACGCCAGGTCAATGGCGGCAAGCACCAGAGCACAAACAGTATCAGCAACAAAAAGCCCCATCTGGGGCTTGTAGTAAGAAAGAAACCTCTTCAGCATGTGATCCTCAAAGAAATATCAGCAACGTAAGGCCCTGGGACAAAGCAATCAGTAGTACTTGTCCCAGGGCTATCCCCACTCGTTAAAGCTCCGTGCCCCCAAGGCGGTGCGCGATGCTGTCGCAGGCAAGCGCGCCTACGACGGTCTTGGCGTCTTCGATCTTGCCGTCGAGCACGGCGTCGATCAGCTCGTGCAGCGGCACGAGGTCCACGTTGACAAACTCGTCATCATCGGGGTTGGGTGCATCGAACTCGAGCTTGGTGGCCAGGTAGATGTGAATGATCTCGTCGCAGAAGCCGCAGGACGTGACAATCGACGTCAAAAAGCGAATGCGACCGGCCCTAAAGCCCGTCTCCTCATGCAGCTCGCGCTTGGCGCAATCGAGCGGGTCCTCGCCTGGATCGAGCTTGCCGGCGGGAATCTCGACCGTCACGCGGTCGATGGCGGTGCGGTACTGGCGCACCAGTACGATCTTGCCGCTCTCGGTCAGTGCCACAACAGCCGCCGCACCCGGATGGCGAACGATATCGCGGGCGCTACGGCGACCGTTGGGCAGCTCAACCTCAAGACGGTGGACGTCGAGGATCTTGCCCTTCCAGGCGCACTCCTCCGAAAGAATCTTCTCGTGCAGCTCGGCATCGTGCGGGTCGTCATCGCCCAGCACCAGCGCCGGCCCGTCAGCGACCTCGCCACCAGGCTCGCCCTCGGCGTGCCCATACACGCGGCTGTCCTCTTCGACGATCTGCGCGTCCACGAGCTCTTCGTTCTTCTCGTCCATCCGTCTCATTCCTCTCGGATTTTAGGCATCCCAGGCGTCGCGGCCGCGCAGCGCGCGCAGGCCGATGTCGTGACGCAGGGTCTTGCCCTCAAAATCAATCTTCTCGCAGGCCTCGTAGGCAAGGTTGCGAGCGTTCTCGAACGTGTCGCCCAGAGCGGTCACGGCAAGCACGCGGCCGCCATTGGTCACGAGCTGACCGTCCACCACGGCAGTTCCCGCATGGTACACGGTCACGTTCTCCATGGCCTCGGCATCCTCAATACCGGTGATGACCTTTCCTTTCTCGTAGCTGCCGGGGTAGCCCGCGCTCGTCAGGACAACGGCCACGGCCCACTCGTCACGCCAGTCGAGCTCAATCTGATCGAGCTCGCAGTTGGCACAAGCCAGCATGACCTCGACCAGGTCGTTCTTAAGGCGCGGCAGCACGACCTGCGTCTCGGGGTCGCCAAAGCGGGCATTGAACTCCAGCACCTTGGGACCGGCGGGGGTGAGCATAAAGCCGCCGTACAGGCAGCCGCGGTAGTCGATACCCTCGGCAGCGAGCTCGGCCACGGTCTGCTCCATGACCGCCACCATGGTGGCGTGCTCCTCGTCAGTCACGATGGGCACCGGGCTGTAGACGCCCATGCCGCCGGTGTTGGGACCAAGGTCGCCCTCAAGCGCGCGCTTGTGGTCCTGCGAGGTAGCCATGGGGCGCACGGTCTTGCCGTCGGTAAAGGCCAGCAGCGAGCACTCGGGGCCGGTCAGCATCTCCTCGATGACCACGGTGTTGCCGGCATCGCCAAAGGTGCCGCCAAAGCACTCGCGCACGGCTTCCTCGGCCTGCTCAAGTTCGGTCGCCACGATAACGCCCTTGCCGGCGGCAAGGCCGTCAGCCTTCACGACCAGCGGGGCGCCCTGCTCGCGTACGTAGGCGAGAGCCGAAGCCTCGTCGGTAAACGAACCATAGGCTGCCGTCGGAATACCGGCGCGCTCCATGAGCTGCTTGGAGAACAGCTTGGAGCCCTCCATCTGGGCACCCTCGGCACCCGGGCCAAAGCAGGGAATACCCGCCGCGCGCACGGCGTCGGCCACGCCCGCCACAAGCGGAGCCTCGGGGCCAATTACCACGAGTCCGCATCCGTGGCTCTGCGCAAACGCCGCCACGGCCGCAGGATCGCAGTCGTCGAGAACAACGTTCTCGCCGCAGCTCGCGGTGCCGCCGTTGCCCGGCGCGATGTAGAGCTTGCCGGCGCGCGGTGATGCTGCGAGCTTAGCTGCCAAAGCATGCTCACGGCCGCCGCTGCCCAACAACAGGATGTCGATGGTTTGAGTGTCCGCCTTCAAGGGTGCCTCCTCTATGGATGAATGGCCCGCTCCGCGCGAGCCCTTTGCAAGCAAATATACCCCTCGGCCGCCCGTCCGGGCTGCAAAGGGGTATATCGCAATAACCAAATAGTCCCGATTACTTCCAGAATCGGTTGATGATCTGCTCGCGACCAGCGCCAACGCCAATGAACGTCACGCGGGTGTGTGCCAGATCCTCGATAAACGCCACGTAGTCCTGAGCCTCCTGCGGCAGCTCCTCAAAGCTGCGGCAGCCGGTGATATCGCACTTCCAGCCAGGAAGCTCCTCGTAGATGGGCTTGGCGTGCTCAAAGCGAACCTGATGCTCGGGCACGCTGGTATAGCGCTCGCCATCGACGTCGTAGGCCACGCACACCTTGATGGTGTCGAAAGCCGAAAGCACGTCGAGCTTGGTCATGGCGATATCGGTGAGGCCGTTGACGCGCGAGGCGTAGTTGGCGATGGGGCCGTCGAACCAGCCGCAGCGACGACGGCGACCGGTGGTCACGCCGTACTCGTAGCCCTCCTCGGTCAGCGTGTGACCGGCCTCGGACTCATAGGAAAGCTCGGTGGGCATGGGGCCCGAACCGACGCGGGTGATATAGGCCTTCATGACGCCCAGCACGCGGTCGACATTCTTCATACCGACGCCGGATCCGGTGATGGCACCGCCGGCGGTGCAGTTGGAGGACGTCACGTACGGATAGGTGCCGTGGTCGATGTCGAGCAGCGTCGCCTGGGCGCCCTCAAACAGCAGGTCCTTGCCCTCGTCGATCATGTTGTTGAGCAGCAGGCTCGTCTCGGTGATGTAGGGACGCAGGCGCTCGGCCATCGGCAGGTACTCGTCGCAAATCTGGTCCACGGTGTAGGTGGGCAGGTTGTAGATGAGCTCGAGCTCGGGGTTCACGCGGGCGAGAGCGGTCTCCAGCTTGTCGCGGAACAGTGCCTCGTCCAGCATGTCCTGCATGCGCAGGCCGATGCGAGCCATCTTGTCCTGATAGCACGGACCGATGCCGCGCTTGGTGGTACCGATGTTCTTCTTGCCGAGCTTCTGCTCAAAGGCGCCATCCAGATCGATGTGGTACGGCATGATGACATGCGCGTTGCCGCTAATCTTGAGGTTCTTGGTGGTGATGCCGTCGGCCTCGAACATATCGATCTCCTCAAGGACAACCTTGGGGTTGACGACGCAGCCGTTACCGATCACCGACACGTGGTCGGAATACATGATGCCGGAGGGCACCTGGTGCAGGCCGTACTTCTTGCCGTTGACGACGATGGTGTGACCGGCGTTGTTGCCGCCCGAGTAGCGCACGACGGCATCGAAGTCGCCGGCGACCAGGTCGCAAATCTTACCCTTGCCCTCATCGCCCCACTGGGCACCGACCAAAACGGTTGACGGCATGTTTACTCCTTACATTCATGGACTGTCTACGCGCCACGCCGGCACGCAGAAGCACAAAACATTCCCAGTATACCCGTGCAACGGGCGCCTGTCCTACTCCTCGGCATGTGCCCCATCAAGCTCATAGAACTTGGTGGATGCCGGCAGGAACATCAGGTCGACGTCGCCGATCGGGCCCGAACGGTTCTTGGCCACGACGATACGCGTAACGCCCTCGTCGGGTCGATCGTCACGCGAGGCTTCGGCCTCGTCGGCGGAGCGGTCCAAGAACATAACGATATCGGCGTCCTGCTCGATGGAGCCCGATTCACGAAGGTCGGAAAGCTGCGGGCGCTTGCCGGTACGGGATTCGACCTGACGCGAGAGCTGCGACAGCGCGATGAGCGGGATCTTGAGCTCCTTGGCCATGATCTTCAGACCACGCGACATCTCCGAAACCTCGACGGTACGGCTCTCGGAACGACGGCCCGGCGGAGGACTCACCAGCTGCAGGTAGTCCAGGATGATAATTGCCTTCTCCTTGTTATGGAGCATACGGCGGCTCTTGGCGCGAATCTCGGTCACTGTGGTGCCGGGCGTATCGTCAATCAGAATATCGAGCTTAGACAAGGTCTGCGTGGCCTCGTTGATATTGGCCCACTGCTCGGGGCTAATGCGGCCCATGCGGAAGTCACTGATCGAGATCATGGCGTAGGCGCAAATCAGACGCTGGGCAATTTCCTTGCCCGACATCTCCAGCGAGAAGAAGCCGACGGTATAACCAGCAGCGGCAGCGTTGAGCGCCAGGTTCAGAGCGAACGACGTCTTACCTACAGCAGGACGGGCGCCGATGATGATGAGCTGGCCCTCGCGAAAACCCATGAGCATGCGGTCGAGTGACGGAAAGCCCGTGGGCACGCCCGCAGCCTGGCCACCGGCCTGGCACACTTCCTCGGCCTCGTTATAGGCCTCGACCATAAACTCGGTCAACGTCTTGTAGCTCGACTTGACCTCGCGCGCCGTAACCTTGAGCAGCTTGCTCTCGGCCAGCTCGACAACCTCTTTGGTGTCGGTGGGGGCGTTATATGCCAGCGCGTTGATCTCGTTAGTGGCGCCGATCAGCTCGCGCAGCATCGAGTCGCGGCGAACGATGGCGGCATGGTGCTGCCAGTTGACGAGCGACAGGGTCTGACCCATCAACTCCAAAATGTACGCCTCGCCGCCCACGGCATCGAGCTTGTTGATGCTGCGCAGGTAATCGATCAGCGAGATGGAGTCGATGGGAATGCGGCTGTTGTACATATCGACCATCGCAGTATAGATGGTCTTATGAATGGGCCGGTAGAAGTCATCGGGCTGCAGCTCGACCTGGGCCTCTTCGACCACCTCGGGCGATAGCAGCATAGCGGCCAGTACATTGGCCTCTGCATCTTGGTTTTGGGGAAGACCCAACTTTGAGCCGCGGTCCTCGACCGTCAGCCCGATCTCCCTATCGTCATATGCCATGAGCATCCTCATTCATATCGCTTGCGAGCATCCATAGTATCAGCCACGGTCCCAAAACGCGCCGCGCGCGGCCAATCATCACCGAACCAAACGGATGAACGGTCCCACGAATAGACCTCACCGCAACGCCCTCTATGGCGCTCGCATCGCGCTAAAAAGCAAAAAGGGCGCCCTGGTTTCCCAGAGCGCCCTTCTTAGAACAAGATTGTTGCGTTGCAGCAAATGCTACTCGGCAGCAGCCTCAGTCTCGACCTCGGCGGTCTCGGCCTCGGCGACCTCAGCGGCCTCCTCGACCTCAGCCTCGGCAGCGAGCTCCTCGGCGGTAACGCCGACGAGAACGACAACCTCGGCCTTGATCTCGCGGTACAGCGAGATGGCAACGGTGTGGGCACCGGCAACCTTGATGGGCTTACCGAGCTCGACGCGCTTGCGGTCGATGTCCATACCGAGCTGAGCCTTGATGGCATCAGCGATCATAGCGGCGGTAACGGAGCCAAAGAGGATGCCCTCGTCGCCGACCTTGACGTCAACGGTGACCGTCTTGCCCTCGAAGGCAGCCTTGGTCTCGTTGGCGGTAGCCAGACGGACGGCCTCGCGCTTGGCGATGTTGTTGCGACGCTCGTCAAGCTGCTTGAGGTTGCCCTTGGTGGCGGCAACAGCGAGCTTCTTGGGGAACAGGAAGTTCTCAGCGTAACCCTGAGCGACCTCTACGACGTCACCCTCACCGCCCTTGCCCTTGATCTCATCGAGAAGAATAACCTTCATGATGCGTCTCCCTTCTTAGCCGCGGTCGCGGTTGCCACGAGAGGAAACCACGGGGACGGTGTACGGCAGGAGAGCCATCTCGCGGGCGCGCTTGATGGCGTTGGCGATGTCATGCTGATGCTGCGTGCAAGCGCCAGTGACGCGACGGGGCTTGATCTTGCCACGGTCGGTCATGTACTTACGGAGAAGCTGAGTGTCCTTATAGTCAATGAACTCAGTGTTCTCCTTGCAGAACTGGCAGTACTTACGACGCGGCTGACGTGCAGAAAAATCATTAGCCATGTCAAAATACCTTTCATTTGGCAACTTCGGCGAACCGAAGCCGCCTCTCACTCAAAAATAGGTGAACAACCCTTAGAACGGGATGTCCTCATCGTAGACGTCGACCGCGGGCGGCGTGGCCACCGGTGCGGCAGGACGTGCTGCGGGCGCGGGAGCTGCGGGGGCGTAACCGCCCTGATCGTAGCCACCCTGGCCACCACGGGAGCTCATAAACTCGATCTCATCGACGATGACCTCAAGTTTGCTCCGGCGCTGGCCGTCGCGCTCCCAAGAGCTGTAGCGCAGCTTGCCCTCGATCGCGACCTTGTTTCCCTTTGCCAGGAAACGGCTCACGGCCTCGGCGCGGGTGCCGAACATGGTGCAGTCGACAAAGTTGGGATAGTCCTCCCACTCGCCAGTCTGCGCGTTGCGGCGACGATCGTTCACGGCGACGCCAAAGGACAGAACCTGGGTTCCGCCGGCGGTGGCGCGCAGCTCGGGATCGCGGGTGAGGTTACCGGTGATGTTCACTCGATTGATGCTCATAACTCACTACTTCCTCTTGGGGCACAAGCCCAGTCCAAAACGACAGTCTTACTCCTGGTCGTCGCGACGGACGATCATGTGGCGGACCACAGCGTCGGTGATGCGCAGGACGCGATCAAGCTCGGCGATCTGGGTAGGATCTGCGTGGAAGTTGATGAGGGTGTAGTCACCATCGGTGAGGTCGTTGATCTCGTAGGCGAGCTTGCGCTTGCCCCACTCGTCAACGGAGTCGACCTTGCCAGCGCCCTCAGCGATCGTGGTATCGATACGCTTCATAACAGCGAGACGAGTCTCGGGGTCGAGCGACGGGTCAACAAAGAACAGCAGTTCATAAGCCTTCATATTGTCACCTCCTCTGGGCAAATGTGGCTTCAGGTCGTGAAGGTGCGCCTGAAGCAGGAAAAGACTTGGTAATAATATCTTTCAACCTCCTAGGCTGCAAGAATTTGCAGCTACAACCTCATGACCTCCACATATGCCCATACTCGCACGACGTTTCATGCGCATTCCAACCAAATGCTTACCAAAAGCTTGACGAATCTGTGGACACGATACGGTGCCGTGGGGACGAGCTGAGCCAAGCCGCAGGTCAACGGGCACAAGGCTGTGGTCGCAAAATGCATACCAGCGGTCCACAGCACCACCCAAAGATTTTTAAATTCATTGCCAAGTCGCTTATGAATACCCCTTTTGAACAATTGAGTTGATCAACCACGCTGGTCGGAAGCCGTTTTTTTGGCACCTCAAACCCCACTGCAACGCCAAGCGCGGCCGAGCGTTTTAAAAAATGCCAACTTTTCTGTTTGCACTTTGCGATTCCTCGTGTATACTGACTTTCGCATTTAACGGAGAGTTGTCCGAGTGGCCGAAGGAGCACGATTGGAAATCGTGTAGGCGTCAAAAGCGTCTCCAGGGTTCAAATCCCTGACTCTCCGCCAGTTAATTCCAAAGCAGGCCTTCGAGCCTGCTTTGTTTTTACCCCACGCGGAGGGGTGGCAGAGTGGTTGAATGCGGCGGTCTCGAAAACCGTTTGGCCTGTATAAGGTCACGAGGGTTCGAATCCCTCCTCCTCCGCCATTTTGGTTGAGAAAGCTCCCAGATCGGGGGCTTTTTTCTTTTAAGTCCCTTACAAGCAAATACGGCGGAGGAGGAGGGATTCGAACCCGCCATGGCGCAAAGCGTAAAGAAAACGCGCCAGTGGCGCGTTTTTAGCGCAGCGCGGTCGGCGTAAGCCGACCGGATAAATTTTGAGCAAAGCTCAAAATTTGGACATCCCTCCTATTCGACCACGCCCCCATCGCGTTCAGCATCAACCCGGATCCCCAAACATGGAACCTATGACCGTACCCAGTCCCGACCGTTTGCCGAGCAATAGGGTCGCAATCGGCGCCGAACATGTACTATGTACGGGCATTGTCTAAACCCGTAACTCAAAGGACCCCATCTTGCCCGTTGCCGCCGCTATGATCGTTACCGCACACGCCTCGGATGCCATGGTTGCCATCCCGTTTTGGCTCGAGATGTTCGCCGTCGTCGCGGCATCGATCTCGGGCGTGTTGGTCGCACGCGAGCACAAACTCGACCTGGTGGGCGCCGTCGCGCTCGCCGTGGTCTGTGGACTGGGCGGCGGTCTTTTGCGCGATATGACGCTGCAGGTGGGCAACGTCTACATCCTCAACCAACCGATGGCGCTCCCGCTCTCCATCGCCACCGCGGCCATCATCTACATCTTCCCGGCAATCGTCGACAAGCCCGAAAAGCTCATTCCCCTGCTCGATATCATCTCGGTGGGTATTTATGCGGCAACCGGCGCAGACAAGGCGCTGGTCTACGGCTTTGCGCCGGCGGTGTGCATCATGATGGGCTTTTTTACCGCGGTGGGCGGCGGCATGCTGCGAGATGGTTTTATGGGTGTGGTGCCGGGTATCTTCCAGCGCACCAACTTCTATGCCATCGCGGCCATCGCCGGATCGGCAAGCTATGTTTGCCTTGTCATGAGCGGCTTGGTCAGCAATGTCGTCGCACTGGTCGTTTGCGTCGTGGTGACCATGGGACTACGCTGGCTGTCGCTGCGCTTTGATATCAAAAGCCCCACCGAGGATGACATCGCACGCTTTTTGCATCGCAAAAAGTAGGTAGCGCGGGCTCATCCTTCGAAATGCAACCGAGAAGTTCTTTTAGAGCGCCCACGCGTTGGGTACCCTGTTAGGTATATGCCGAGTATCTAACGAAGGATTCACTATGCCCTGCAATCAACTCCCGTTGACCCAGCGCCGTAAAGCATGGGGCCGCATCACCATCCTATTCGCGCTCATCGCGCTGGCGATCACCGTGCTTCCCACGGCGTCGTTCGCCGGCACGGACACCGCAGGAAACGTACTTGCGACCGACAATGACGCCAATCCGTCCGGCGTCGAAGGTGACCTGTACTGGGCAGGTCAGGCCCTCAACTTGGATGATGTGTCCATCGGCCGCGATATCATCGCCGCGGGCGATACCCTCTCGATCCGTGACTGCACAGTGGGCGGCGCCGTCCGTCTGGCGGCACGCACCATCGACATTGCCAAGACCACGGTTGATGGCAGCGTGACCGTCGCTGGCCAGCATGTCGTGCTCAATTCCGACAGCACCGCCAACTGTTTCTACGCGATAGGCGAGACGGTTGCCCTGCGAGGCTCCACCAAGTCGGCAGCGCTTGCGGGCGACACGGTGACCATCGATGGCACCGTCAAGGGCGATGTCGAGGTTTGGGCCGACAAGCTCATCCTGGGCAAGAACGCCCACATCACCGGCACCGTGAACGCGCACGTCTCCGAGGACCCCGAGCGCGCCGCGGGAGCCGAGGTCGGTGCGCTCAAGATCGACCGCACCGAGAACGAGGATACTTCCACCGTTAACGATGTCATCGGCGGTATCGTCGCCGCGGCACTCTCGACCTGCTTTGTCGCTCTGCTGCTCGAGCTCATCTTTCCGCGCGCGACCGCCAGCGCCGCCGGCATGCTCCACCAGCGCTCCATGCCCCTGTGGGTGAGCGGTCTTCTGGGCACGATTGCTATCGTCCCCGCCGTCCTACTGCTGATTATCTCTATCGCTGGTCTGTCGCTTGCCGGAACCCTCTTGTGCGGCGTTATCGGCATCGCGTTGATGTCGAGTGCCTTTGCTGGGTGCGCGATCGCCCGCATGGTTGGACACAACCAAAACCGCTACGCCATGGCAGCCGTGGGCGGCGTAATCGCAGGCGCCCTCACGGGGCTTCCCCTCGTAGGTGACTTCATCAGCGGCGTGGCCTTTGTCTTTATGCTCGGTTACATCATCCAAATCATCTGGCGCAACGCCCGCGTCAAGCCGCAGCAGCCGGCTAACACGCCAGGACTCCCCACCGCTTAGCCGCCAACCACCACAAAGGGACCAGGCGCCTTTGTGGTGGTGCAGACCAGCTCAGTCCCTATGCACAAAAAGGGCGCCGACCATTACGGTCGACGCCCTTTCTTGTTAGACGCTATAAAGTCCAGCGCTTATTTGTTGACCTGGCCGGCGCGGACGGCGGCCTTCTTGCGGTCGGTGGCGTTGAGCAGGCGCTTGCGCAGGCGGATGTTCTTGGGGGTAATCTCAACCAGCTCGTCGTCGGCGATGTACTCCAGCGCCTCCTCCAGCGAGAAGGTGCGGGGCGGCACCAGCTGAACGGAGATATCGGAGGTCGAGGAACGCTGGTTGCCCAGGTTCTTGGTACGGGCGATGTTGACGACCATGTCGCCAGCCTTGCTGCGCTCGCCCACGATCATGCCCTCGTAGCACTCGGTGCCCGGCTCAACAAAAAGCTGGCCGCGCTCCTGCAGCGTACCCAGAGCATAGGCAACGGCCTTCTCGGTGGTCATGGAGATCATTGCGCCGTTCTGACGGTTGCCGATCTCGCCGGCGTAGGGACCGTACTCCAGGAAGGTGTGGTAGAACACGCCCTCGCCGTGGGTGACGTTCATGATGCGGTTCTTAAGGCCCATGATGCCGCGGGTCGGGATCTTAAACTCGAGGTGCGTCACGATACCCGAGGTATCCATGCTCGTCATGATGCCACCGGAGGTACCGAAGACCTCAACGACCTTGCCCGAGTACTCGTCCGGGCACTCAACGACGGCCTGCTCGACAGGCTCCATCTTGTTGCCGTTCTCGTCCTTCTTAAACAGAACGCGGGGACGGCCGACCTGGAACTCAAAGCCCTCGCGGCGCATGGACTCCATCAGAACGGACAGGTGCAGAATGCCGCGGCCCGAGACCTCGACGCCGCTCTTGTCCTCGAGCTCCTCGATCTTCATGGTCACGTTGTTCTCGGCCTCGTTGAACAGGCGCTCCTTGAGCTGACGGGCGCCCACGATGTCTCCGTCGCGACCGACGAGCGGGGAGGTCGAAGCCTCGAAGACGATGGACAGGGTCGGCGGGTCGATCTCGATGGGCTCGAGCTCGACGGGGTTCTCGGGATCGGTGTAGACATCGCCGATATCGGTGCGGTCGATGCCCACGACGGCGGCGATGTCGCCGGCGCCGACTTCCTGGCACTCGGTGCGGCCCAGGTAGTCGAAGGTAAAGAGCTGCTTGACGGTAGCGGTGGCGCTGGAGCCGTCGTTCTTCACAACCAGAATCTGGTCGCCCTGATGGATGGCGCCGGAATACACGCGACCGATGCCGATACGGCCAACGAAGTTGGAGTGGTCGATGGTCACGCACTGCATGGCCAGCGGAGCGTTCTCGTCAACCTCGGGCGCGGGCATGTCGTCGATGATCATATCGAGCAGCGGATACATGTCCATGTTGCCGTCGTTGGGATCAAGGCGGGCAAAGCCATTCATGGCGCTGGCGTAGACCACGTGCTCCATGGCGAACTCAAGCTGGTCGTCGGTGGCGCCCAGGTCGGCCATGAGGTCCAGGCAGTCGTTGTAGGCCTTCTCGGGGTTGGCGCCCGGACGGTCGATCTTGTTGATGACGATCATGATCTTAAGGCCGGTGTCGATAGCGTGACGCAGCACGAAGCGGGTCTGGGGCATGGGGCCCTCAAAAGCATCGACCAGCAGCAGGGCGCCGTCGGCCATACGCAGCACGCGCTCGACCTCGCCGCCAAAGTCGGCGTGGCCCGGGGTGTCGATGACGTTGATCTTAACGTCCTTGTACTCGATAGAGATGTTCTTGGCGAGGATCGTAATGCCGCGCTCGCGCTCCTGGTCGTTAGAATCCAGGACGCGGTCCTCGACCTGCTGATTGGCACGGAAGGCGTCCGTGGCACGCAGGAGCTTGTCGACCATCGTCGTCTTGCCGTGGTCGACGTGAGCGATGATGGCGATGTTCCTCAGATTGTCTACGCGCATGTAGTTCCCCTATCTTCTATCTATATACAAACGGCACGCGTATGCGACCCGCCCAGCAACACAACGCTCGGCGGGAATATTGAGCCTTTTACCGAAAACTCGTTTATTTTAGCGATTTTAGATAAGAGGGGTTTCCTCACCTGCAGGTTCAGGGTCGCTCCACATAAAACCATCGCCGGCGCCCACACCCTCGTACAGTACGTATGCCGAAAAGCCGCTCTCGAGCGTCGTCTCAAAGAAACTCACGAGCAGGGCGTCATGGTAGCCGCCATCGATCTCGACACAACCGGTGTAGCCGATGGCGTAACGGGCAATGCGGCCCAGGCCCTCGTCCTTAAGGCCCATCTTATGCTCGGAGATAAAGTTGGTGGCAGCCTCGAGGCATGCCTCCTCGCCGTCCTCATCGAGTGCCGCAAGATAGCGGTTGGACGCGGCGTCCTCGATCGCAACGACAACGCCGGGGTCCTCACCAGCGGCAAGATCGTCTAAAAATGCCCCGATGAGGTCGCACACCATGGCGTCGAGCTCGGCGGAGACGTTTCCGGCGTCCTGCATATCCTGTGCCATTTTTAGACCTTCCCATCGAGTCCGGCGTCGTTACATCTCTTGTGCCTCGGCAGCGATCTTGGCGGCGGCGTCGCGGACGCGCATCATATCGGCCGCGCGCTTGTCGAGCACCTTTATCTGGTTGGTCAGCATCACCGCATCGACCACGCCCCAGATGACCAGGCCCGTCGAAATCGAAAACCCAAGCGCACCAACTGTACCACGAAGGCGCGATGAGATTGCCGCGACAAGTGCGGAGACGGCAACCATCTTGATAAAGGAGGCACGGCGCTCGCGAAGTGTACGGGCCTGCGTCACATAGGCGATGCGTGCGGCCTCGGATGCCTCCGAGCGCATCTGAGCCTCGCGGGCAATGGCGGCGACCTCGGCCGATACGCCACGCTCCATCAGTGCACGCTCCGTCTCATGGCTACCCGTCATTTAAAAATCATCGGGCGAGAGCGTATGGACGAACTCGTCGAACTTCTCAAATTCCTGCTCGTCATCGATTTCCTCGGCAACCGGAGAGACGGTCCCCAGGCGGTTCATGATGTCGTCCTCCACAAACATGGGGGCATTGCTACGCACGGCGAGAGCGATAGCGTCGCTCGGGCGGGCATCGATGCCATGCTCGCTGCCGCCGGCCAAAACGACGACCGTCGCGTAAAACACGGGCGGCTCGGCACGGACAATCTCGATACGCTCGAGTTTTGCATCCAGGGCATCGAGCGTGTCGAGCAACAGGTCATGGGCAATCGGGCGCTCGGCGCGACCGCTGTCGATACCGCGGCTAATAGCCGCAGCCTCAAACGAACCAGTTTGGATAGAAAGGGAGCGCAGCGGCGCGGGGGAGTCCGATTTGCTGCAGCGCTCGCGAAGCACGATGAGCGATGGCACGGGACCGGCGGCCATGACGATGGTCTCTATGTCGACACGAACCATGGAACACCTCCGGTACGTAGCGGTTAACACGCGGCGCCTCCGCCGCATTGAATAGCTATACTACCCAATCTTTCGCACAGCACACAAAACCAAAATGAGTTTTATAACACACAAGAAAAAAGCCCCGAGGCCATGCCCCGAGGCTCTTCACAGTTTTTATGGTGGACCTGACAAGATTCGAACTTGTGACCTCCCGGTTATCAGCCGGACGCTCTAACCAACTGAGCTACAGGTCCATCATGGTGGAGGTTAGGGGGATCGAACCCCTGACCTCAGGCTTGCAAAGCCCGCGCTCTCCCAGCTGAGCTAAACCCCCACGGAGACAGTAATAAACACCCCAGCGGCGACTCGGCTCTCGCTGGGGTGTTTATTGCGAAAGAAAGTGGTGGACCTGACAAGATTCGAACTTGTGACCTCCCGGTTATCAGCCGGACGCTCTAACCAACTGAGCTACAGGTCCATCGCGCAAGGGATATATTAGACGAGTCGTTACGCGCGCGTCAACAACTTTTTTGAAAATCTTTGGGAGGGATGGTCGCTGGGCTGGCGAGATGGTTTTGGTTTGCTGCTCGGACAGTCCTGCGCAAGACGAAGGCCACATTAAGTGGCCTTCTTTGCGTGCGGAACTCGCGACAAACCAAAACCATCTCGCCAGCCCAGCGACCATGGGGTCCCAAGGTTTTCAAAAAAGCGGTCGGCGCGCAGTGCGCCGACCGCCGATATATGGGGTCTGATGATTTTTACCAGCTAGGGCCTCTTACTCGTCTAGGAGATCCTCTGGCATATCATTGCCGTCGCCCAGGTCGACTGGGGCCTCTTCGGTGTCGACTGCGGCCTCGGCGCCCTCGCCTTCGGGTTTTTCCTTGGCTGCCGTCATGCGGGCTACGGCGCAGATGCGGTCGTTGTCGTCGACGGTCATCATCTTGACGCCCTGGGTGGCGCGGCCAGTCTGGCTGATCTCGTCGGTCTTAACGCGAATGACCGTCGCGCCCTCCGTCACGATGAACAGCTCGTGCTGCGGGCCCACCGTCTTCATTGCCGCGAGGTTGCCCTTGCGCTCGGTCATTTGAATGGTGTAGACGCCCTGGCCGCCGCGATTCTGCTCCGGGTAGTCCGCGACCGGCGTGCGCTTGCCGTAGCCGCGCTCGGTGATGACGAACAGATCACCGTTGCCGTTAGTGACTTCCATGCCCAGAACGCTCACGCCGTCCTTCATACCGATACCGCGAACGCCGCTGGTATCGCGGCCGGTGGCGCGCACCTGCTCCTCGGAGAACATGATCGCCTTGCCTGCGGTGGTGGCCAGGATAATCTTGTCGCCCTCGCGCACGCGGCGCACATTCAGCAGCGCGTCGTCGTCACGCAGGTTGATAGCGATCAGGCCGTCGCGACGGCTGCGGTCATATGCGCTCATCACGGTCTTCTTGACCATGCCGCTCTTTGTGGCAAACATCAGGTACTCGTCGGCCGGGAACTCGCGGCAGCTGATGACGCTCGCGATCTTCTCGCCTTCCTCAAAGGGCAGCAGGTTGACGATCGCCGTGCCGCGCGCCTGGCGCGTACCGACCGGCAGCTCGTGCACCTTCAGGCGGTAGACCTTGCCCTTGCTCGAGAAGAACAGCACGTACTCGTGCGTGGATGCGATAAACATCTCGTCGATGACGTCGTCCTCTTTAAGGTTGACGCCCGACACGCCCTTGCCGCCGCGCTTCTGGGCGCGGTAGGCAGCCACCGGGATACGCTTCACGTAGCCGGTATGGGTAATGGTCACAACCATATCCTCGTCGGCGATGAGGTCCTCGACATCCAGGTCCTTCTCGACATGGCTGATCTCGGTGCGGCGTTTGTCGCCGAACTTCTTCGAGATCTCGCGCATCTCCTCCTTGATGACGCCCAGGATCTTCTCCTCATGCGCCAGCAGGTCCTCGTAGTAGGCGATGGCGCGGCGCAGGCCGTCCAACTCTTCTTGGATCTTGTCGCGCTCCAGGCCGGTCAGGCGACGCAGCTTCATCTCGAGGATGGCCGTGGTTTGCTCGGGCGTAAAGCCAAAGCGCTCAATCAGGCGGCTGCTGGCCTCGGAGTCGGTCTGCGAGGAGCGGATAATGCTGATAACCTCGTCGATATGGTCGAGAGCCATCAAGTAGCCCTCGAGGATATGGGCTCGCGCCTGGGCCTTCTTGAGGTCAAAGCGGGTGCGGCGGGTGACGACGTCGACCTGGTGGTCGATGTAGTGTTGCAGCATCTCGCGCAGGCTCAGACATTTGGGAACGCCGTTGACGAGCGCCAGGTTGTTGGCGCCAAAGGTCGTCTGCAGCGAGGTGTACTTATACAGGTTGTTGAGCACGACCTGCGGAATGACGCCCTTCTTGAGCTCGATGACCAGACGGATGCCCTTCTGGTTGGACTCGTCGCGCATGTCCGAGATGCCCTCGATGCGCTTGTCGTTTACGAGCTGGGCGATCTTCTCCTGCAGGGTGCCCTTGTTGACCATGTAGGGGATCTCGGTAAAGACCAGGCGGCTGCGACCGGTCTTGGTGGATTCCACGTGGGCCTTGGCGCGCACGGTAATGGAGCCGCGGCCGGTCTCGTAGCTCTGCCTAATGCCGGCGCTGCCCATGATGATGGCACCGGTGGGGAAGTCCGGACCGGGCATGATCTGCATAAGCTCGTCGACGGTGGCATCGGGATTGTCGATCAGGTAGCAGGTAGCCTCGATCGCCTCGGTGAGGTTGTGCGGGGCGATATTGGTGGCCATGCCGACGGCGATGCCCTGGCTACCGTTGACCAGCAGGTTGGGGAAGCGCGCAGGCAGTGCCACGGGCTCGGCGAGCGACTCGTCGTAGTTGGGCTGCCAGTCGACGGTATCCTTTTGCAGGTCGCGCAGCAGCTCCATGGCGGGCTTTGCCAGGCGGCTCTCGGTATAACGCATGGCCGCCGCGCCGTCACCATCGATGTTGCCGAAGTTGCCGTGGCCATCGATGAGCGGCGTGCGCATGGAGAACCACTGCGCCAGACGAACCATGGCCTCGTAGACCGCGAAGTCACCGTGCGGATGGTACTTGCCGATAACTTCGCCGACCGTCCAGGCCGACTTCTTATGCGGGCGGTTGGGGTAGATGCCGCTCTCGTTCATGGCGTACAGAATGCGGCGGTGCACCGGCTTTAGGCCGTCGCGCACGTCCGGCAGTGCGCGCGCCGTGATGACCGACATCGAGTACTCGATGAACGACTGCTTCATCTCGCGGCCGAACTCCGAAATCTGGAGCTGACCGCCGTTGATGTCCTCGCCGGCCGAGGCGCCGCGATCGACCGCGCCGAAGCTCTCCTCGAGCTCGGCGTCGTCGTCCTCTTCCTCATCATCATCGGCGTCGGGGTTATAGGAATCCGGATCGCCATCCTCGCCCTGCTCGGCGCGGGCGAGCAGGCGCTTCAGATCATCGGGCATGCCGGCGTCGCCGGCCTCGTCCATACCCTCGTTGTTGTTGATATCGTCTGCCACGTTACCTCCTCTTAAGCGTCAAGGAATCGTGCATCATGCGCATGCTTCTCGATGTACTCGCGGCGATAGCCGACCTCGGAACCCATGAGCTCGCGCACGGCGCGGTCCGCCACCACGGCGTCCTCGATCGACACGCGCTGCAGGATACGGGTCTTGGGGTCCATCGTCGTCGAGGCAAGCTGCTTGGGGTCCATCTCGCCCAGGCCCTTGTAGCGCTGAACGGTATAGCCCTTGCGCTTCTTGGTGATCTTGCCGTCCTTGGCCTTGCCGTCCTCGTCGTTGTCGTCGGGGTTCAGGCCCAGGCTCTGAATGGTGTCGCGCAGAATCTCGTCTTCGGGCTGGCGGCCGTTGGGATACACGTAATGGATCTTGTTGCGTACCTTAATGCCAAAGATGGGCGGGCAGGCAACATAGACATAGCCGGCATCGATCAGCGGGCGCATGTACTTGTAGAAGAACGTCAGCAGCAGGATGCGGATATGCGCACCGTCAACGTCTGCATCGGTCATGATGATGATCTTGTGGTAGCGCGCCTTGCTGATATCGAAGTCGCCACCGTCGCCGGCGCTCGTCGTGACGCCGCAGCCGATCGCGGTGATCAGGGATTGGATGGTGTCGCTCGAGAACGCACGGTGGTCACCCACGCGCTCGACGTTCAAAATCTTGCCGCGCAGGGGCAGAATCGCCTGGATGTCTCGGCGACGGCCGTCCTTGGCCGAACCGCCTGCCGAGTCACCCTCTACGATAAAGAGCTCGGTCAGCTCGGCATCGCGCACCGAGCAGTCGGCGAGCTTGCCGGGCAGCGAAGCCGTCTCGAGCAGACTCTTGCGACGGGTCGCCTCGCGCGCCTTGCGGGCGGCGTTGCGAGCCTTGCAGGCCTGCTGGGCCTTCTTGACGATCTCGCGGGCGGGCTTGGGGTGCTCCTCCAGATAATCGGTCAGTCCATCGGTCACAATCTTGAGCGTGAGCGCGCGCATGTAGGAGCTGCCGAGCTTGGCCTTGGTCTGGCCCTCAAACTGCGGATCGGGCAGCTTGACCGAGATGACGGCCGAAAGGCCCTCGCGCACGTCGTCGCCGCTCAGGTTGGCGTCCTTCTCCTTGAGCAGGTTCTGCTTGCGGGCGTAATCGTTGATCACGCGGGTGAGAGCGGTGCGGAAGCCCTCGAGATGCATGCCGCCCTCGGGGGTGTAGATGTCGTTGGCAAACGACATGACGTTCTCGCCATAGCCGGCATTCCACTGCAGGGACACCTCGACCTCGCCCATCTTGGTCACGGGCGCATCCGGATCCGATTTACCCTCGATATAGATGGGCTCCTTAAAGGCCTCGGGGACGTCTTTGCCGTCGTTGAGGAACTTAACGAAGTCGATGATGCCGCCCTCGTAGCAGAACTCCTCCACGTGGGGAGTCGCCTCGCGCTCGTCGGTCAGCACAATCTTTAGATTCTTATTGAGGAACGCCGTTTCTTGCAGACGGTTGTGCAGCGTATCGAAATCGTAGACACAGGTCTCGAAGATCTCGTCATCGGGCCAGAAGCTGACGGTGGTACCCGTCGAATCCGAGGTGCCCACGACCTCCATCTTCTTGACGGTCTTGCCGCGCGAGAACTCCATCTCGTAGACGCTGCCATCACGGCGCACCTGCACGACCACGCGCTTGGACAGCGCGTTGACGACGGAGATGCCCACGCCATGCAGACCGCCCGAGACCTTGTAGGCCGAGTTATCGAACTTACCGCCGGCGTGCAGGATCGTCATAACGACCTCGAGCGTCGGGATCTTTTTGATGGGATGCTCGTCGACGGGGATGCCTCGCCCGTTGTCGACGACCGTGATGGAGTTGTCGGCGTGGACCGTCACCTGAATCTCGGTGCAGAAACCGGCCATGGCCTCGTCAACGGAGTTGTCAACGATCTCCCACACCAGGTGATGCAGGCCGCTGGCGCTCGTCGAGCCGATGTACATGCCCGGGCGCTTACGAACGGCCTCGAGACCTTCGAGAATCTTAATCTCGCCGCCATCGTAATCGTTTTCGTTTGCCACACGTCCTCCTTCAGCTAAGAAAATGTGTACAGCCTTACTAGTTTATCGTAAAAAAATACCCTCGGGAGCGAGGGTATTTGGCTCTACAAGGCCACCAGATGCGATTTAAGGCTCTTTCTTGCTTTGCACGCCCTTGGCCCACTCGGCACTGGCTCTCATGGCATTCTCGAGGGCCTCGCGCAGTTTTTGGTCTTCGATGGGCGCCACTTGGCGCTCGATCTCGCCGCGTTCGGCTTCGCTTAGATCGGCGTGCGGAACCGGCGGGCGCTCGGTCACGGCCGGGCGCAGGCGCTCCTTGGCAGCCGGCGGCGTGTGACCGGGCGCGGTCGTTTTGAACACCAGACCGTCCACATGCGCGCCGGCCCGCTCCATGCGCGCCCGGATGATCTCGCGCAGCAGCGTCATCTCCTGCGTCCACGAGGGCGAATCGAGATACACCAGCAGCTCATTGGACTCGGGTAGGTAGCGCAGGCCCGTCACGTGGCGTCCCTCGCGCGTGCCCGAGCACACCGCATTCCAGGCACGATAGACCGCGCGCGACTCCTCGGCAGCCTCCATTTGCGCGCGGCGCTCAGGTGTCGCGGCCGCCAGGATGCGCTGACGCTCGGCATCCAAAAAGCCGCCAAAGGCAACCGTTCCGTTCTCGCGCTCGTAATTAGCACGCCTCACCCATGCTCACCACCTTGGCTCGTTCAAGCAGGTCATCAGTAAAGTACCCCAAGTTGGTGGTGGTTATGACCGTCTGGATGTCATCGCCGATCAGCTGCAGAAAAGCGCCCCGCCGCCCGGCATCGAGCTCGCTCATCACGTCGTCCAAAAGCAGCAGTGGCGCGGTGCCCAGGATATCGCGCGCCACGGCCACTTCTGCCACCTTCCAGGCAAGCACCAGCGTTCGCTGCTGGCCCTGGCTGGCAAATGAACGGGCCGATCGGCCCGCGACGGAAAACTCAATCTCGTCGCGATGCGGACCCACAAGCGTCACGCCGCGGCGCATCTCCTCATCGGCACGCTCATCGAGGGCCGCGAGCATATGCTCGTATGCCCAGTCCTTAAGTTCCTCGCGCCCCTCGGTTTGAGGCAAATCCCCCAGCGTGGACACATAGGACACGCCTGCGTCCTCACCGGACGCCACCTGCCCATACGCGGCGCGCACATGGCCTGCCAGTCGGTCGAGCAGGGCCAAACGATGTACGAGCAGGGCTGACCCGGCGCGGGCGATGGAGTCATTCCATGCGCCGAGCATCTCGCGGCAGCACCAGGTCTCCTTGAGTAGAGCGTTGCGCTGCGTCACGCAACGCCCGTAGGTGCTCGCCAGGTCGGCGTAACGGGCGCTCAGTTGCACGCCAAAGTCATCGAGGGCGGCGCGGCGCACACTGGCACCGCGTTTGACCATATCCAGATGATCGGGGCAAAACAGCACGCTCGGCAAAACCCCGCGCACGCCGGCGGCCGAACATCTCTTGCCGTTACGGCTAAACGAGCGCTTGCCGTCCTCAACGCCCAGCCCCATATCGAGCACGCGGCCATCGCCCTCGAGTCTCAACTCGAGCCTGCACGAGCCTGCGTCGTCGTGCACGAGCTCGGTAGCGGTGGGATGCCTAAACGAGGTGCCGCTCGTCAAAAGCTGCAGCGCCTCTATAAGGTTGGTCTTTCCCGCCGCGTTGGGCCCCGCAAGCACCGTCACGCCCTCGTCCAGGTCAAGACGGTAGCTATCGAAACTGCGGTAGCGCGCGACGGAAAGGTTGCGGGCAAACATGGTCATGGCGCAGCGCTAGATGCGAACCGGCATGACCAGGTACAGGTAGTTGATCTTGTCGTAGGACTTAAAGATACCCGCCTGCGAGTAGCTCTTGAGCTCCAGCGTGATCTCCTTCTCCTTGGACAGGGCATTGAGGCAGCCAAAGATGTAGTGGTAGTTAAAGGCGATGGTGCCCGACTCGCCCTCGGCCTCGACATCGATCGTCTCCTGCGCCAGATCCTGGTCATTGGAGATGGAGGACAGGCCCATCTGACCGTTCTCGACATCAATCTCGAACTTGACGGCGGGGTTCGCGCTCGCGATGACCGCCACGCGCTTGAGGGCGGCATTAAAAGCCGCCACGTCGATCTTGACGCTCGTCACGCACGAATCGGGGATGAGCTGCTTGTAGTTGGGGTACACGCCTTCGATACGGCGCGACACATAGGTGGTGTTGCCGGCCTCAAAGACAACCTGGGTGTCGGTGGCGCCGATCATGATGGTCGCCTGGCTGGCCATGATGCTCAGGGCGTCGTTGAAGGCGTCGGCCGGAACGTTGAGCTCAAAGGACCCCTCGAGCGTCGAGGTCTCGACCTGGGTGTCGCATACAGCCAGACGGAAGGAGTCGGTTGCCACCAGGCGCACGGTGTTGTTCTCGACCTTCATGTGCACGCCTCCCAGGATGGGGCGGGCCTTATCGGTCGAAGTGACGCGCCACACGCGGCCGACCATCTCGGACAGGATATCGGTCGGGAGCTCCACCGCACTTTCGATGGCATAGGCGGGGAACTCGGGGAAATCGTTGGCGTCGAGCGTGTTGAGGCGGAAGGAGCTCTTCTCGCATCCGATCAGCACCTGACGCTCCGAGAGCTCAAAGGTAACCGGGGCGTCGGGAAGGGTCTTCGTAATGTTCGAGAGCATCTTGCAGGGAATCACCATCTCGCCCTCTTCTTCGACATGCGCGGCAATGCGATGACGAATCGAGATGGTGTAGTTAGAGGTTTGGAATTCCAAGATGCCGTCCTGCGCCTTAACGAGCACGCCCGACAGGATGGGAAGGGTAGATGCCGAAGCGACGCCTTTCATAACGACGCCGATGGCTTGCGTGAGCGAGCTTTGGCTGACGGTGAACTTCATCTTTTAATACCTTTCTATAGATATAAATATCTTAATAATAGTAATAGCACTGACGAAACTGTTGATTACTCACAAAGACGCAGGTCAGACCCAGAAAGAGAATCGACAGCAACCTGTGTGCAACAGGGGTGGTTTTCCACGTTCAAAACCTGCGCAAAACTTTTCATCACCGCGGATTGGGTTTTAGACACCTTATGCCCGTGGTTTCGACAAGTTTTCAACAGGTGTCTCTATTTCCCTACGAGCGTAGTGTAATTTTATCGCGCAGCGACTTGAGGTCTTCGGTGACGGTGCGGTCTTCCTGGATCATCTTCTGGACCTTTTTGTAACTCGTGCTGACGGTCGAGTGGTTGCGGTTGCCAAATTCGGCGCCTACCGCCGTGGTCGTCATCTCGCACATTTCGATGGCCAGGTAGATAGCGATATGGCGGGCTTTGGCTATGTTGGCGTTGCGGCGCGGGCCGATGAGCTCCTCGTGCGTCACGCCGTACTGCTCTTCAATGACAGACTGGACCGTCTGCACGTTGATCTTCTTGGCCGACGTATCGAAGTATTGGCTTGCGATGGCGTCGATGTCGTCGAAGCTGAGCTCGCTGCCCTCGCGCTCGCGGTCTCCGGCTTCGCCGGCGCAGCGTTCGCAGAAGCTCTCGAGTTCGCGGATGTTGGTTCCCGAGACTTCTGCCATGTGCTTAAAGTGCTCGTCGGTCAGATGCCCGCCATCGCCGCCATAGGCCGCCAGCAGCGAGTCGTCACCCGCCTCGGGTGCGGCGGCTATCGTGTTCTCGTAGTAGCGCTGCAAGATCTTGTATTTCATCTCGTAGCTGGGCTCCGCCACCAAACAGAGCATACCGGCATTAAAACGGCTGGTAAGGCGCTCGTCCATGCTCAGGTCTTTGGGCGCACGGTCGGCTGCGATGACGACTTTTTTGTTGTTGCGGATAAACTCGTCCATGAGCTGGAAGAAGTAGTCCACGCTCGCGCGCTTGCCGATGATGTTTTGAATGTCGTCGATGATGAGCACGTCCACGTCGTGGTATGCCTGCATGATGGGGGCGTTGCTCTTCTTTTGGCGGTCGAACTCCGTCATCAGGTCATCGAGGTACGCTTGCGAGTTGGCGTACTTCACCTTGATCTCGGGCGACTTTTCGGCGAGCTCGTTTTTGATGGCGAGCAGCAGATGGGTCTTGCCCAGCCCCGATTTGCCATAGATGAACAGGGATGTGCATGTGCCGCGTTCGTCCGCGAGCGCGGCAAACTTGAGGGCCGAGCGATAGGCATGGCTGTTTTCGGGGCCGTAGACAAAGTTTTCGAAGGTGAATTTCGAGTTGGCCGCGAGCGGCGCGCCATCGGTGTTCTGCTCGATCGGTGCCGCAGCTGCGGGGACGCTCGTGGGCGATGCGGAGGCTGGTTTTGCACTCTTTGCAGGCGCCCCGCCCTTCATCTGGTTCATCATGCGGCGGAAATCGTCGGCCGAAAGCGTGTTTTTGATTGCGATGCCCGAATCCTCGACCGGTGTTGCGTCGTGCGCGATAGGCATGTGTGTGGCAGCGGACATGGGGGCCGCCGGCATCGAGACGGTGGGCATGGTTTCACGGGAAACATCGCCGATTTGATGCTCGGGAGCCGACACTGTGGTGGTAGCTGGCGCCGCCGGGGGAACGACGGGTGCCGCGGGTGCGGCGTTATCTGCCGCGGAGCCCTGTGGTGCCACGATGTTGAGCGCAATCGGTGCAAAGGCGATCTCTTCCAGGTACGCCTCGATGGTCGGCTGATGCTTTTTGAGCTGAGCGATGGCAAATCGTGAGGGGGCCTCAATCGTCAAGGTGTCCTCGGTCAGGCTCACGGCGCGCGATTGCCCCAGCATGTTGATGAGGCGCGCATCTTGGCCGTCGCGCTGGCAAAAGGCGATGGCATCCCCCAGGATGATGCTTGCTTCCTCGTCCACTGTCTCTCCCGTTCCTTAAGCTTGGGCCCGCACGCGAGCGCTTCCGATTTCGGTCAGATGGTATTTCTGCCCATGTTTGACTATCAAGCCCGTCTGCGCCAAATCGTTGAGCGTGCGCGACCAGGTGGGTGCGGAGTTTCCAAACGCCCGCGCCAAGTCCGTCGCGCCGCACTCTTGATGTTGGGCCAGATACCCTAATGCAGCGTTGCCGCGCTCGCTTATAAACACGTCCGACTGCGGTTGTGCGTATTGATTCGCCGCATTAGGATACATCATTTGAGCTGCTGGTTGTTGAGAACTCTGCATGGGCGGCACCTGCTGTTGAAAACTTTGCGGCCACTGTTGGTAAGGCTGCGGCGGCATCTGCTGAGTCCAGGGGTTGAGGTTTCCCTGCGGCATCTGCTGATACGGCTG
>CAUDDF010000002.1:0-84658 GCA_958448275.1 uncultured Collinsella sp. | reverse complement strand
TTTCCTTTGCGTGCGGAACTCGCGACAAACTTAAGCCGACGGCAGCCCGGGCCGGGAATCCGACGCGCTCGATGGGGCAACGTTCCTCACCAAAAAAGACCCGCTCCCCTGTTGGGAAGCGGGTCTTTGGAAGAACGGTTAACGTACTAGGAAATTACTCCTCGTCGTTGTCCTTGGCCTCTTCGGCGTCGTCGGTGTCCACGAGCTGGTTGAGCAGCTCGTCGAGGGAAGCCATGTCCTCGTTGATGGCACCGTTGGCGGGAGCCTTCTTGTCGTCGATCGGGGCGCCCAGGAGCTCCTCGTCGGCGTCGGCGTGATGCGTCGGCGCAGCGGAGGTGCCCAGCAGGATGTCGTCCGGACCGTCGGGGCTAAAGACCATCTGCAGCAGCTGCGAGAGGTCTTCCTCGTCGGCAACGTCGTCGTTGTTCTCGAGGATGTAGAGCAGGTCGTGGGCCTCCAGGCCGTCACGGAGCTCCTCGATCGCCTTGGCACCGATGCCGTCGATGCGCAGCAGATCCTCCTCGGACTTGCCGACCAGGTCGCCGACCGTCTCGATGCCGACCTCGCTGAACTTGTTGGTCCAGCGCTGCGACACGCCCAGGTCGTCGAACAGGTACAGGCGAGCCTTCTCGGCGGAGATGGTGTGGCCGTTGCGGGTGAACGAACCGTCAGCACCACCAAACTCGTCGTAGCCGGCCCAGTCGAGCTGCTGCGGGAGCTGCTCGTCCAGGTCCTTGAGCTCCACAGGAGCCCACTCGGGCAGCGACTTGGCGTTGGGCGAAGCCGGGCCGTCGATGTCCACGTAGCCGTCGGCCGTGCGATACGTCAGCTTGGCGTTGGCGTACGGCTTGAGGCCGGTACCAGCCGGGATCTTCTTACCGACGATGACGTTGGACTTAAGGTCGAGCAGATGGTCGACCTTGCCCTCAATGGCAGCCTCGGTAAGGACGCCGGCGGTACGGATGAACGAAGCGCTCGACAGCCAGGAGTCGATGTTGGACGCGACCTTGAGCGTACCCAGGATGACGGGCTCGGCCACAGGAGCCTGGCCGCCCAGACGGGCAACGCGCTCGACCTCGTCGGCGAACTCGTAGCGGTCGACGTACTGACCAAGCAGGTACTTGGAGTCGCCGGGGTTGGTAATCTGAACGCGACGCAGCATCTGACGTGCAAGCACCTCGATGTGCTTGTCGTTCAGGTCGACGCCCTGGCTGGTGTAGACGTCCTTGACGCTCTCGACGAAGGTGTGCATCGTCGACTCGATGTCGGTCAGCTTGCGCAGGTTGCGGAAGTTGACGAAGCCCTTGGTGATCTGGTCGCCGGCGCGAACCTCGCAGCCGTCCTCGATCTCGGGCATGAAGCGCACCGAAGCGGGGACGCGACGCTCGTCGAGGACACGGGTGTGATCCTCGGAGTCGGTGAGCGTCAGCACGTACTCGGACTTCTCGGGCTTAATCGAGAGGTGACCAGAGTACGGAGCCAGCTCGGCCTCGCGACCCAGGATCTTCTCGTTGACGTTGCCGACGATATCGAACATACGGCTGACCGTAGGCAGACCCTGCGTAATATCGTCGACGCCAGCGACGCCGCCGGAGTGAATGGTACGCATCGTAAGCTGCGTACCGGGCTCGCCGATGGACTGGGCGGCAATAATGCCGACGGCAGTACCGATGGCGACCGGACGACGGGTGGAAAGATCCCAGCCGTAGCACTTCTGGCACACACCGTACTTGGAGCGGCAGGTGAGCAGTGCGCGGAGCTTGACCTTCTTGAGACCCGCATCGACCATCTTCTGGATGTCGGCGACCTTCTCGATGTAGCCGTCCTGCTCAAAGAGCACGGTGCCATCGGGAGCCACGACGTCCTCGATGAAGCAACGGCCGACGAGGTCGGTGTTGAGGTCGGTGGTGCCGGGGATGATGAGGTTGTAGGTGACGCCCTCGTGCGTACCGCAGTCCTCCTCGCGGACGATGACGTCCTGGGCCACGTCGACCAGACGACGGGTCAGGTAACCAGAGTCCGAGGTGTGGGATGCGGTATCGACCAGGCCCTTACGGGCGCCGTAGGTCGAAATGAAGTACTCGAGCGGCAGCAGGCCCTCGCGGAAGTTCGCCTTAATGGGAAGGTCGATCGTCTCGCCGGACATGTCTGCCATCAGGCCACGCATGCCGCCGAGCTGACGCAGCTGGGTCTTAGAACCACGGGCGCCGGAGTCGGCCATCATGTAGAGCGGATTTTCCTCGTCGAACAAGTCGAGCATGAGCGCTGCGACTTTATCGGTACAAGCGGTCCACTCGTTAACGACTTCGATGTGGCGCTCCGTCTCGTTGATGAAGCCCTCCTCGAAGTACTCGTTAATCTGGTCGACGTTGGCCTGGGCGCGGTCGAGCAGCTCCTGCTTCTCGGCAGGGATGAGGGCGTCCCACACCGAGATGGTGAGGCCGGCGCGGGTAGCGTAGTGGAAGCCGGAGTACTTGATGGCGTCGAGGATCGGGCCGACCTTGGCCTCGGGGTAACGATCGCAGCAGTCCGCAACCAGCTTGGCCACGTCGCCCTTGACCATCTTGTAGTTCATGAACTCGTAGTCTTCGGGCAGGCACTGGCGGTTGAAGATGATGCGGCCGATAGAGGTCTCGAAGCGCGCGGTCTTGTTGCCGGTGACGTCGTAGTCGACAAACTCGTTCTTGCCGTTCTTGACGCGGAAGATACGGGTGCCGTCCTCGTTGATGACGTTGGCATCGGCAGCGGACACGCGGACCTGGATCTTGGCCTGCATGTCGACCTCGGAGCGGCAGTCATAGGCGTGCAGCGCGTCATCGAAGCTCGAGAACACGTGGTTCTCGCCCGGCAGACCCTCGCGAACCTGGGTGAGGTAGTACACACCAATGATCATGTCCTGCGAAGGGATGTTGACCGGCTTGCCGGATGCCGGCGAGCGCAGATTGTTCGCAGAGAGCATGAGCACGCGGGCCTCGGCCTGAGCCTGGCTGGACAGCGGCACGTGGACAGACATCTGGTCGCCGTCGAAGTCGGCGTTGAAGGGCGAGCAGACCAGCGGGTGCAGGTGGATAGCCTTGCCCTCGACCAGCACCGGCTCAAAGGCCTGGATGGACAGACGGTGCAGGGTCGGTGCACGGTTGAGCAGCACGACGCGGCCGTCGATGACCTCTTCGAGGATATCCCACACAAAGGTGGCACCGCGGTCGATAGCGCGCTTGGCGCCCTTGATGTTCTCGACCTTGCCAAGCTCGACCAGGCGCTTCATGACGAAGGGCTTGAAGAGCTCCAGCGCCATGGTCTTGGGCAGACCGCACTGGTGCAGCAGCAGCTTGGGGTCGGTAACGATGACCGAACGGCCGGAGTAGTCGACACGCTTGCCCAGCAGGTTCTGACGGAAACGACCCTGCTTGCCCTTGAGGGCCTCGGCGAGCGACTTGAGCGGGCGACCGCCACGGCCAGAGACCGGGCGACCACGACGGCCGTTGTCGAACAGGGCATCCACGGACTCCTGGAGCATGCGCTTCTCGTTGTTCACGATAATCGCAGGGGCGTCCAGGTCGAGCAGGCGCTTGAGTCGGTTGTTACGGTTGATCACGCGACGATACAGGTCGTTGAGGTCGGACGCGGCGAAGCGGCCGCCGTCGAGCTGGACCATCGGGCGCAGATCGGGCGGAATGACCGGGATGACATCCAGGATCATGTTCGCGGGGCTGTTGCCGCCCTTCAGGAAGGCGTCAACGACCTCGAGGCGCTTAACGGCCTTCTCGCGCTTCTGCTTCTGGGAGTCCTCGTCGGCGATGATGGCCTTGAGCTTCTCGGCCTCGGAGGGAAGGTCGATGGCAGCGAGCAAGTCGCGGACGGCCTCGGCACCCATGCCACCCTTGAAGTACATGGAGTAGTAACGGGTCATCTCGCGGAACAGCGGCTCATCGGAGATGAGGTCGCGCTCGGAGAGCTTCATGAAGGCGTTGAAGGCGTCCGTGCGGAGCTGCTTGTCGTCCTTGCACTCTTCCTCGATGTCGACGATGCCAGAGGCGATCTCCTCGGGGGTCAGAGGCTCCTCATCGGAGAACTCGTCAAAGTTCTCGGGGTTGCCCTGCTCCTTGAGGGACTCGATCTGGCGGGCGCACTCGGCATCGATCTCTTCCAGATCGGCGGCGAGCTCCTCGCGCAGGTCGTCAGCGTCGGCCTCGCGGGCCTCATAGTCAACCTCGGTGATGATGTAGCTGGCAAAGTACAGAACCTTCTCGAGGTCCTTGGACTTGATGTCGAGCATACGGCTCATCGGGAAGCTCGTGGGGCTCTTGAAATACCAGATATGGGACACGGGAGCGGCGAGCTCGATGTGACCCATGCGGTCGCGACGCACCTTGGCCGAGGTGACCTCGACGCCGCAGCGCTCGCAGACGATGCCCTTAAAGCGGATGCCCTTGTACTTGCCGCAGGAGCACTCCCAGTCCTTGGCGGGACCGAAGATCTTCTCGCAGAACAGGCCGTCCTTCTCGGGCTTGAGGGTACGGTAATTAATGGTCTCCGGCTTCTTGACCTCACCGTGCGACCAGGAACGGATCTGGTCGGCGGAGGCAAGGGAGATCTTTACCGAGTCAAAATCAGTAGCTTCGAAATCTGCCACAGTCAACTACTCCTTATCAGTGGTCGTGGCGGCGACAGCCTCGGGTGCCTCGGCGGTCTCGGCATCCTGGGCCTCGACGTCGGCGTCAACGCCGGCGAGCGCAGCCAGGTCGTCGAGAGCAGAGGTCTCCTCGGCGGTCACAGGGGCGGAGGCGTCCTCGTCGGCATCGTGCATGGGCTCGATGTCCAGTGCGAGGGAACGGATCTCCTTGACGAGAACCTTGAAGGACTCGGGGATACCCGGAACCGGGACGTTCTCGCCCTTGACGATGGACTCGTAAGTCTTGACGCGGCCCACGGTATCGTCGGACTTGACGGTCAGGATCTCCTGCAGGACGTTGGAAGCACCGTATGCGTACAGTGCCCAAACTTCCATCTCGCCGAAGCGCTGGCCGCCGAACTGAGCCTTGCCGCCCAGCGGTTGCTGGGTAACCAGGCTGTAAGGGCCGGTCGAACGGGCGTGGATCTTGTCGTCAACCATGTGGCCGAGCTTGAGGATGTAGGACGTACCCACGGTAATGGGCTCGCGGAACTCCTCGCCGGTGCGGCCGTCGAACAGGCGGGTCTTGCCGCGCTCGTCAAGCTGGGTGACAAACTCGGGGCGCATGTGATCGCCAAAGGCAGCGGTGGCCTTGTTGAGCATGTTCTTGTTGGCGCGACGGATGACCTCGGCGATCTCGTCCTCCTTGGCGCCGTCGAAGACGGGCGTCGAGACGAAGAACGGACCGGGGACATACTTGTCGGAGTCGGCATCCTCGGTATCCCAACCGCAGGCAGCAGCCCAGCCAAGGTGGCACTCGAGCAGCTGGCCGACGTTCATACGCGAAGGAACGCCCAGCGGGTTGAGGATAACGTCGATCGGGGTACCGTCAGCCATGTAGGGCATGTCCTCGACCGGCAGAACGTTACAGATAACACCCTTGTTGCCGTGGCGGCCGGCGATCTTATCGCCCTGCTGGATCTTACGACGCTGGGCGACGTAGACGCGCACCTGCTCGTTAACGCCGGGGGCCAGGTCGTCGCCGTTCTCGCGGCTAAAGCGGACGACGTCGATGACGCGGCCATAAGCGCCGTGAGGCATCTTAAGGGAGGTGTCGCGAACATCGTGAGCCTTGGCACCGAAGATGGCGCGCAGCAGGCGCTCCTCGGCGGTCAGAGCGCTCTCGCCCTTAGGCGTGACCTTGCCGACCAGGATGTCGCCAGGGCCGACCTCGGCGCCGATGCGGATGATGCCGTCCTCGTCGAGGTTGGCAAGCATGTCCTCGGAGAGGTTCGGGATCTCGCGAGTGATCTCCTCGGGACCGAGCTTGGTGTCGCGGGCGTCGATCTCGTGACGGGTGATATTGATGGTCGTCAGCAGGTCCTCGGCCACCAGGCGCTCAGACACGACGATACCGTCCTCGTAGTTGAAGCCTTCCCACGGCATGTATGCCACGGTGAGGTTCTGGCCCAGTGCGAGCTCGCCATGATCGGTCGAAGGACCGTCGGCCAGAGGCTCGCCCTGCTCAACGGTGTCACCGACGCGCACGAGCGGACGGTGGTTGATGCAGGTGGACTGGTTGGAGCGCTGGTACTTGGCCAGGTGATACTCGTCCATGCCGCCGGCATGCTTGACGATAATCTTGGAGGCGTCGGCATAGATGACCTCGCCGGCGTTCTTGGCCAGGGTGACCTCGCCGGAGTCCAGGGCGGCGCGACGCTCCATGCCGGTACCGACATAGGGAGCGGCAGGGTGAACCAGCGGCACGGCCTGACGCTGCATGTTGGCACCCATCAGCGTACGCTTGGCGTCGTCGTGCTCGAGGAACGGGATCAGCGTGGCTGCGACGGAGAGCATCTGACGCGGCGAGACGTCCATGTAGTCGACGTCCTCGACGGGCACGTCGGCGGGAGCGCCGAAGGAGCCGTCGAAGTCGCGGGTACGGGCGATCACGGTGTGCGGGCGGACAAGCTTGCCCTCGGCATCGGTCGTGATGAACTCGTTGGTCTTGGGATCGAGCGGCGTGTTAGCCGGCGCGATGACGTGCTTCTCTTCCTCGTCAGCGGTCATCCAGTCGATCTGGTCGGTGGCAACGCCGTTCTCGACGCGACGGAACGGAGCCTCGATGAAGCCGTACTCGTTGACGCGGGCGTAGAGGGCGAGCGAGCCGATCAGGCCGATGTTGGGGCCTTCGGGGGTCTCGATCGGGCACATGCGGCTGTAGTGCGAGTTGTGAACGTCGCGGACGGCCGTCGGCACGTTGGTGCGGCGGCTGGAGCCGGACTTGTGGCCGGCAAGACCGCCAGGGCCGAGTGCGGACAGGCGGCGCTTGTGGGTCAGACCGGTCAGGGGGTTCGCCTGGTCCATGAACTGCGAGAGCTGCGAGGAACCGAAGAACTCCTTGATGGAGGCCACGATCGGGCGGATGTTGATGAGCGACTGCGGGGTGATCTCGTCGATGTCCTGGGAGCTCATGCGCTCACGGACGACGCGCTCCATACGGCTCATGCCGATACGGAACTGGTTGGCGACGAGCTCGCCGACGGTGCGGATGCGGCGGTTGCCAAAGTGGTCGATGTCATCGACCTTGAAGCCCTGCTCGCCGGCAGCGAGGGACAGCAGGTAGCGCAGCGTCGCGACGATATCCTCGTCGGTCAGCACCGTGACCTCTTCCTCGGTGGTGAGGTTGAGCTTCTTGTTGACCTTGTAACGACCGACGCGGGCCAGATCGTAGCGCTGCGGGTTGAAGAGCAGGCCCTCGAGCAGGCTGCGGGAAGCGTCCACGGTGGGAGGCTCGCCCGGGCGCAGACGACGGTAGATCTCGATGAGGGCGTCCTCGCGAGTGAGGGCGGTGTCGCGCTCCAGGGTGCGCTTGATCACATCGGAGTTGCCGAGCAGCTCGATGATGTCGTCGTTGGTGACGGCGATGCCAAGGGCGCGCAGGAACATCGTGGCGCTCTGCTTGCGCTTACGGTCGATGGAGACCATGAGCTGGTCGCGCTTGTCGACCTCAAACTCGAGCCAGGCACCGCGGGACGGGATGATCTGGGCCTTGTAGATCTGCTTGCCCGAATCCATCTCGGAGCTGTAGTACACACCCGGGGAACGGACGAGCTGCGAGACGACGATACGCTCGGTACCGTTGATGATGAAGGTGCCCTGATCGGTCATCATGGGGAAGTCGCCCATAAAGACGAGCTGCTCCTTGATCTCGCCGGTCTCCTTGTTGGTGAGACGGACGTCGGTCAGAAGCGGGGCCTGATAGGTCATGTCCTTCTCGCGGCACTCCTCGACGGTGTGCGCGGGGTCGCCGAACTGATGCTCGCCGAAGGTAACCTCGAGAACATGGTTCTGGCTCTGGATGGGGCTGGATTCCTTGAACGCCTCACGAAGGCCCTCGTCCTTAAAACGCTCAAAGGATTCCCTTTGAACAGAGATAAGGTTGGGGAGCTCCATGGCCTCCGGGATTTTCCCGAAGCTGACGCGCTTGCGCTCAGTGGCAGTGTATGCGTAGGTCACCAGGTTTTTCCTCCTTCACGGAAATGCTCGGTGGGTTGGCGAGGCATAGCTTCGCCAGTTATCGCAACCTAATAGTTTATCAGGTACCGACCGTTGGGCAAGAAAAGCCTTGACGCGATTGAGTTTTTGGAGTAGCAAAGTTTTTCGACAGAAAACACGCAGGTAGATGTATGTGTATCGAACATCTGTTCATATATTTTCTGTGAACAGAGAGCCGGCAATCGCAGCTCTTATAAAAAACGGGCGCGAACCGAGGTCCGCGCCCGTAAATGTCGATGCCCGAAGGCTTACTTGCGCATCAATCCGCCGCGCTCGTCGATGGCGTCCCAGAAGGCGCTTGCAAAGCGGGGGTCGCTTGCGGCCATGAGGGCGTTGGTGGCCATCCAGCCAGAGGGAGTGCCGGTGTCGTAGCCCGACAGCGGGTCAATGACGACGGCATACATGGCCTCGCGGTCGAGCGAACGGGCCATGGCGTCGGTGAGCTGGATCTCGCCGCCCTTGCCGGCCTGCTGATCTGCCAGCAGGCCCATGACCAGCGGGCTCAGCAGGTAGCGACCGACGATGTACAGATTGGACGGAGCCGCCTCGGGAGCGGGCTTCTCGATCAGACCGCCGATGTGCCAGACAGCGCCCGGCTCTGCATCGGCAACGTCCTCGGCACCCTCGAGCGAACCGACGCGCTCACCGGCGATAACGCCGTAGCGGCTGACTTCCTCGGGCGAGCAAGCAGCGACGGCGATAACCGAAGCGCCACCGTGCTCCTTGGAAACGGCGAGCATCTTGTCGCAGATGTCGCGGTTAGGCACAACGTAGTCGCCCAGAAGAACCAGGAAGTTCTCCCCTGCCACGGCGTCGGCGGCAGAGCGAATAGCATGGCCGAGGCCCTTGGGCTCGTACTGATAACGGAAGTCGACCGGCATACCGCCAGCGTGGGCGACGGCGTCGGCATAGGCGTTCTTGCCGCGCTCGCGCAGCAGGTTCTCGAGCGAGCGATCGGGCTGGAAGTAGTTCAGTAGCTCGGGCTTACCGGGAGAAGTAACGATGATGGCATCGTCGACCTCCTCGGGATCGAGCGCCTCCTCGACGACGTACTGGATGACGGGCTTGTCGAGCACCGGCAGCATCTCTTTGGGCGTGCACTTGGTGCCAGGCAGAAAACGCGTGCCAAGACCGGCGGCGGGGATGATTGCTTTCATGTTATTCAAAGATCCTTTCGCAGGCGCAAGATGCGCCCTGTGCGTGCGGCACGGCGGCCGCAGACCAAATTGCGATACCCAAGCATCTTACCGCTGGAACTATATGTCGCTACAAGGCAGAGACAATTCTTCAGCAGGTCAACGCAAATTATTGCTCGAATGGTGCAATTTTATTGCCCAACGGCAGGGTGCCCGATACGACGCAAATTACAGAACATGGCAGTTTGAGCAACCGATGTCGAGGGACCGAAAAACAAAAAAGACGGGGCTCGCAATGCGAACCCCGTCTGCAAAGAAATCTGGCGAGAAAGCCTGATTACTTGAGGGTGACAGCAGCGCCAGCAGCCTCGAGCTTCTCCTTGGCAGCCTCGGCGTCCTCCTTCTTGGCACCCTCGAGAACAGCCTTGGGAGCGCCCTCGACGACCTCCTTGGCCTCCTTCAGGCCAAGGTTGGTGAGCTCACGGACGGCCTTGATGACCTGGATCTTGTTGTCGCCGAAGCCCTCGAGCACGACGTCAAACTCGGTCTTCTCCTCGGCCTCAGCAGCGCCAGCAGCGGGAGCGGCGACAACAGCGGCAGGAGCAGCGGCGGAAACGCCGAAGGTGTCCTCGATAGCCTTAACGAGCTCGGAAGCCTCGAGAAGGGTCATTTCCTTAAGAGCATCGATGATCTCATCGGTGGTAAGCTTAGCCATTTCTAAGTCCTTTCGGTTTCCGTGCGAATGCACGGAGATCAGTTAAAACACGGCGCGAATGCGCCAGGGGTGCGGCGTTGCCGCCGCGGGTGAAAACAGCGACTAGGCTGCCTTCTGCTCGGAGACCTGCTGGATCGAACGAGCGAGACCAGAGGAAACGCCGTTGACGCAGACAGCGATGTCGCGAGCGAAACCGGAGATGAGACCGGCGATCTGGCCGAGAAGCTGATCCTTGGTGGGCAGCTCGGCGATAGCCTTAACATCATCAGCGGAAACGGCCTTGCCGTCGGAGATACCGCCCTTGATCTCAAGGACGCCCTTGGACTTAGCGGAGAAGTCCTTAAGGGCCTTAGCGGCCTCGACCGGCTCGGACTCGTAGAACACATAAGCGACGGGGCCGGCGAGAATCTCGTCGAGCTCGGGCTGCTCCTGGTTCTTGAGAGCGATCTTGACCAGGTTGTTCTTGTAGACCTTCATCTCGGCGCCGCACTCGCGAAGCTGATGACGCAGCTCCTGAGCCTGCTTAACCGTCAGACCGTTGTAGTTGACGACGAACAGACCGGCGTTCTCGGCGATACGGGACTCGATCTCTGCAACCTTGTCGATTTTGTACTGCTGGGGCATGAATTACACCTCCTCGAATTCTTTCCGGGCACGGTCCGCCACAAGGACGTGACGGGGGCATGTCCAAAAAGAAAGCCCCCGCGCTGCATGAGCGACGGGGGCGAGAAGACATATCTACTCGACCACCTCGGCTGGCGGGATATCCCATTAAGCTCGCGGGTAAGACCCGTTTGCGCCGGCTGTCTCTGGCAGCGGATTCGTGCGTGAACCGAAAGTATTATGGCGGGGACCCCGGCGTCGGTCAACGGGAAACCGGGCTGCACACAATTCCACCATCCGGCCGCGCCGCCGAAGGCCAGGCGCAAGGTTTTCGCTCGGTCAGGTCCTGGGCTCGCACGAAGAGCACATTAAGTGCTCTTCGGCTCGTGCGGAATCTACGAAAACCTTGCGCCTGGCCTTCGGCGGCGCGGCCTGCGGTGACTTTGGGGCAGCCCGGTTTCCCGTTGGCCGACGCCCCCACTCATAAGCCTTAAGTCGGTGGGCTGATATGTTGCGTCCCTGATGGCTACAAGGTTGAAATGAAGGTGGACAGGCGGCGGAGACCTTCGTCCAGGTCTTTGTCGGAAACGCAGTAGCTGAGGCGGATGTGGCCTTCGGTTCCGAAGCAGTCTCCCGGGACTAGGGCTACGTTTGCTTCTTTGATGGCTTTGATGCAGAAGTCTTCGCTGGTTAGGCCGAACTTTTTGATGCTCGGGAAAGTATAGAAGGCTCCTGCGGGCTCTACTACGTCGAGGCCCATGGCGTTTAAGGCTTCGAGTACGCGCTCGCGGCGGGCTCGGTAGACTTTGAGCATGGGGGTTGGGTCGACGGTGAGGGCTCGGGCTGCAGCGTCCATTTCGAAGGAGACGGCGCTCGATACTAAGTATTGGTGGGCCTTTGCGATCTCGGCGATGACGGGGGTTGCCGCTGCGAGCCAGCCCAGGCGCCAACCGGTCATAGCCCAGGGCTTGGAAAAGCTCTCGATGACCACCGTCTGCTCGCGTAGCTCCGGGTGGCGCTGGGCAAAACGCTCATAGCCATCCACATAGACTAGGCGGCTGTATACGTCGTCGCAGACCACGTAGATGCCCGACTGTTCTGCTACGCGCGCCACGGCGTCGAGCGATGCCGCGTTAAGAATGCAGCCCGTGGGATTGTTGGGCGAGCAGATAACGATGGCCTTGGTCGCCGGGGTCACACAGGCGCGAAGTGCGTTTTCGTCAATCTGGAATTGCGCAGGCTCCGTATCCAAAAAGACCGCTTTGGCGTGGTTGGCCACGACGATGCTCTCGTACAGGCCAAAGGCCGGCGTGGGGATAATGACCTCATCGCCGGGGTTGAGCATAGCAATGAATGTTGCCGACAGTGCCTCGGTCGCGCCGTCGGTCAGGATGACCTCGTCGGCCGAAAACGTAAGGCCCGCATCCCCCATGTAGGCAGACAACGTCTCACGCAGGGCGGGGCGACCGTTGTTGGGCGGATAGTGCGTGTCACCGCGGTCCAGCGCGGCGGTCACCTCGGCGCTAATCACATCGGGCGTGGGAAAATCGGGCTCGCCAAGCGCAAGCGCGATGCACCCCGGATGCTGGGCGGCGAGTGCGTTGATCCGGCGGATACCGGAGGGCTTAAGCGTGGCAAGCGAGGTATTCATGGGCAGACGCATGGCGTTCCTTTCGTAAGGGTTGCACTAGGATAGCGCGGCGGGGCGCCGCCGGACGGTGTAACCTAAACGGAAACCAACCGGAAAGGAGGCAGCATGGAGCCGACCGCGCGCAGCGATGTACCAAAAACGCTGCAAACCATTGCGTATATCAGCATTCCCAATAGTGCCGATCTTGAGTTTTTGCTCTGGGACCTGCAGGATGCCATCGCCGCCTATGCACAGCTTTCCGGCACCGCACTCCCCCGCCCGGTCGACTTGAAGGCAAATGACGCCGGCAGCGTTGCCGATGGCATCGTGCTGGCCATTGAAGATGTGGCTGACGATGAGACGTTGACAGCCATCGAGCAGGCGCTTGAGCGCTTTGGCGGTACGGGAACGCGCGTCTATGCCGCGATTCGAGCCGCACAAGAGAGCACTGAGCAGGCGCGTGGGACCGCCGTTCGCCTGCACAAGGCATGTGAGCGCCATGACCAATTGTGGTGTGGCGGCGTTGCCATCTGCGCCGGCAGCGGCATCGCAGCGCTTCGTCGCTCCCCGCGCATGGGCCTCTTGCGCCGACCGTTTTCGGAAGCGATGGACAAGCTCGTGGGCGCTGTGCGCATGGGCTGCTCCGTCAAGCATGCACAGCGACTTGGCGGCGGCAATGCCGCCAACGTCGACGCCGACGGCATGGTTTGCGCCGAGCCAGCCGTGCCCGCGCCGATCTGGCGAGGCGTTCTGAAACGTCTGGGCGCCCACGCTCAAACAAAAATCTAAATTAAATAACAGCCCAGTCAACGGCTTCGTGCCAACGCTCGACAAGACGCTCCAGGCGCCAGGCGGCATTGGCGGGACTTGTCGAGGGCAGGACGATGGCAGGCAGCCCCGTCCGATCTTGCAAGTAGCGTTTGTAGAGTCGCCCTGCCGTGCCGCCGTTACAGGCAACGACCTCAATCGGCGCGGCATCGGTAATGCGCTCGATATGTGCCGGCACAACGTTGCGGATGCTCGCGTCGCTCGAGCCCTTAATGTCGCAGCTCTCGACCACATCCCACAGGGCCACGCCGCCGTTCAGCAGCATGGCCCGCTTGGCGGCAATGGAGGCATCGAGCGTCGCGGGCTCACCACTTGCCAAAGGATCGCCCTCGTTGGGCGGCACAGGCATACCGAGGCACGTGGCCATCACACGCCAAAAGCGATTCTGAGGGTTGCCGTAATAAAAGGCATTGGCGCGCGAAAGCACCGAGGGAAACGACCCCAGCACCAAAACGCGCGAGTGCTCGTCAAACACGGGCTCAAACCCATGCTCAATATGTTGATAGCCCTCGTCAGACACGGCCATGGGCTAGGCTCTCAACAGATAGCGCACCTCGTAGGGTGCAAGCTCAAGGGTACCCGTCAGCTCGACCGTGGGCGCATCGTCGGCAAGCAGGTCGACGAAGGAGCCGTTGAGTTCGCCGGCGCCAAAGGTGTAAGGCTCACCCACGGCATTCACCGCCACGAGCACCGCCGCGTCGTCGCAGGCGCGCTCGAACAGCAGCTGCTTGTTCTGGATCACCACGTTGCGATAGGCACCGTAGTTGAGAGCACGGGCAGCCGCGTCGTCGGCCGAACGAAGGTGTGCGAGCTGCGTGATGAACGCCGTCAGCTCGTTGGGCGCAGGCTCATCGAGCGCAGGTCGCAGCGCCCAGTCACCATCGGGGCCGCCCTTTTCGCCAGGAATCCCCCACTCGCTGCCATAGTAGACGCACGGAATGCCCGGCATACCAAAGAGCATGCCGTAGGCGGGACGCAGGCAGGATTTGTCGGTGAGGATACTTGCCAGGCGCGGCACATCGTGGTTGTCGACAAACGAAAGCAGATGTTTGCCGCGGTAGATGCACCAAGGGTCGCCGCCAAACTGACGGTGCAGCGAATGGGCGATCTCGAACATGTTGACCGAGTTAAAGCTGGAATACAGGCCCTTGTAGCACTCGTAATTAGTGCACGAGTCGAGCATCTCGTCGTTGACGATCTGATTGTAGTCGCCGTGGAGCGTCTCGCCGATGAGCACAAAGCCGGGCTTGAGCTCACGGGTAAAGGAGTGTAGGCGGCGCATAAAGTCGCGGTCGAGCATGTAGGCGACGTCCAAGCGCAGGCCGTCGACGCCAAAGACGTCGGCCCAACGGCGCACAGACTCGAGCAGGTAATCGACCACAGCGGGATTTTGCAGGTTGAGCTTCACAAGCTCAAAATGACCCTCCCAGCCCTCGTACCAAAAGCCGTCGCCATAGCAGGAGTCGCCGTCAAAACTGATGTGAAACCAATCCTTGTACGGCGAATCCCACTTGCGCTCCTGCACATCGCGGAAGGCCCAAAAGCCGCGACCGACGTGGTTGAAGACGGCATCGAGCACCACGCGGATGCCATGGGCGTGCAGCGTGTCGCATACGGCGGCAAAGTCGGCATCCCCGCCCAGGCGACGGTCTATATGGCGCAGGCTGCGCGTGTCGTAGCCGTGACTATCGGACTCGAGCGGCGGGTTGATGAGCACAGCGCCAACGCCGAGTTTTTGCAGGCAGTCGGCCCATTGGGCAATCTTCATGATAGGAGCATCGGGGTTGGGTTCGACATCGGCGGCCTGGGCGAGCTCATCCTCGGCAACGGGGGCGGCGTTTTCGCGCGAAGCTCCGCAAAAGCCCAGCGGATAGATCTGATAGAACGTCGTCTCGTATGCCCACATAGCAACCTCCCGGTAAGCTCAACACAACGCCATCCATTGTATGCCTGCCGTGCATCCCCTCCCCCAAAATAAGTTGCGGTGAAATACGGACTGTTTGCCGGGTTTATTGGGCCCAGCAGTCCGTATTCCACCGCAACTGATGAGGGGACGTGGTTAGGCGACGGGCTTGGCGCGACGGATGGCCGGGAACATCACCGTGATGGCGAGGATGACGCCCGCGACCGCAATCGCGCCACCTGCGCAGCCGATCCAGGCGATACCGGGACCCGAAACCACGGCTCCGCCAATCGCGGTACCCGTGCCGATACCGAGGTTGAACAGGCCCGAGAAGATCGACATGGCGACAGCCGACGAATCCGCCGGCGTGTACTTGATGAGCTCGGCCTGGAACGCCACATTGAAGGCCGTGGCGCAGCAGCCCCATAGCGCGCAGACGGCAAGCACCAACACGAGCGCCGAGGCTGCAGGAGCCATAAGCAGCAGAGCCGCCGGCACGCCGGAGAGCGTAATAGCCAAGAACGGGAAGCGATGCCCATCGAACAGGCGGCCAAACAGCCAGCTTCCGAGCAGACCAGAGCAGCCAAACGCCGTCAGCGTCATGGTGATGGCGCCCGCGTCGACGTGCGCGACCTGTGCCAGGAAGGGCTCGATATAGCTGTAACCCGCGTAGTAGCCGGTCGCCATAAAAACCGTGACCGCGTAGAGCGCGATCAGGAGCGGGTTCTTGAGCAGCTCGGGCAACTGTTTGACGGTAAAGCGCTCGCCCGCCGGCATGGCCGGGAACACCGCTGCCTGGTAGACGACCGCGATGGCTGAGAGGCCCCCGACCACGGCAAACGTCATGCGCCAGCCCACGGCCAAGCCAATGGCGCGACCGAGAGGCAGGCCAAAGATCTGCGCGATGGACGAGCCCGTGGCGATCATGCTGATGGCGAGCGCGCCGTGGCGAGTGTCGACCAGGCGCGAGGCCATAATCGAGGCGACTGACCAGAACACGGCATGTGCGCAAGCGACCACCAGGCGCGTGCAGACCAGGATGGGATAGGTCGGCGCCACAGCGGACAGGAACTGACCGAGCGAGAACACGGCCAGCACGCCCAGCAGCATCCGCTTGAACTCGAAGCGCGAGTCAAACACCATGAGCGGCAACGACAGCAGCATGACGCCCCAGGCATAGACCGAGATCATGATGCCAGCTTGGGCCTCGGTGAGCGAAAACGATGCAGCGATGTCGGTCAGCAGGCCGATGGGCATGAACTCCGACGTGTTGAACACGAACGCGCAGCAGGTGAGCCCGATGAGCGGGAGCCACTGCCTGAGCGTGATGCCGTCTTGCCTTGCCTGACTCATATATAACGTCTCCAATCATTTTGAGTGGAGGCGATTATATAGCAACGGCCCCGCATCTGTCAGCAACAGATGCGGGGCCGAAAACAATTCGATACACAGAGGTTGCGCCGTCAATAAATAACTAAGCCAGCCCCAGCAATATGCCCGCCGAATGCACGACAAACGCCACGATCCAGGCGACTGCCACCTGAAACGCGAACACGGCAACGGCGTAGCGCGCGCCCAGCTCGCTCTTGACGGCGCCGATGGCGGCCACGCAGGGCGGATACAGCAGCGTGAAGACCAAAAACACGTAGGCGGTGAACGGCGAAAACATGGTCGACAACACCGCAGGCGAGGTCGCGCCCAAAAGCACCGTGAGGGTCGAGATGACACTCTCCTTGGCGATAAGTCCGGTGACGAGCGCCGTGGATGCACGCCAGTCGCCAAAGCCAAGCGGCGCCAGCGCCGGCGCGATAATGCTACCCAGACCGGCAAGCAGACTCTGCGACTGATCGGCGACCACATTAAAGCGGATGTCGAACGTCTGAAGGAACCAGATGACCACGGTAGCGGCAAAGATAATGGTAAAGGCCTTGGTAATAAAGTCTTTGGCCTTATCCCAGGCCAGCATCACCGTCGTCTTGATGCTCGGCAGGCGGTAGTTGGGAAGCTCCATGATAAACGGCACCGGGTCGCCCTTAAATGCCGTGCGGTTGAGCACCAAAGCCGCGATGCAACCAACCGCAATGCCAATCAGATAGAGCGAGACCATGGCGGGAACCGTCGCCTGCGGGAAGAATGCTCCGCACAGCAAGCCGTAAACCGGCAGCTTGGCCGAGCAGCTCATGAACGGCGTGAGCATGACGGTCATCTTGCGGTCGTGCTCGGATGGGAGCGTACGGGTCGACATGATAGCCGGCACGGTGCAGCCAAAACCGACGAGCATGGGCACAAAGCTGCGGCCCGACAGGCCAAAGCGACGCAATACCTTATCCATGACAAAGGCCACGCGCGCCATGTAGCCCGAGTCTTCCAGAATGGAAAGGAACAAGAAGAGCACGACGATAATCGGCAGGAAGGTCAGCACGCTGCCCACACCCGTAAGCACGCCGTCGACAGCCAGCGAGCGCACTACGTCGTTGGTGCCGAACGCCTTGAGACCCGCATCGGCCGAGGCGATGATGGCAGCGATGCCGTCCTCCATAAGTCCCTGCAACGCCGCGCCGATCACGCCAAACGTCAGCCAAAAGACGAGACCCATGATCACCAGGAACGCCGGGATGGCCGTGTAGCGACCCGTCAGGATGCGGTCAATCTTGACGGAGCGCACGTGCTCGCGGCTCTCGTGCGGCTTGACGACGCAACGCCCGCACACGTCGCCGATAAAGCCGAAGCGCATGTCAGCCAGCGCAGATAGACGGTCGGTGCCGGCCTCGCCCTCCATTTGGCTAATGATGTGCTCGATGGCGTCGAGCTCGTTGCGGTCCAGGTGAAGCGCCTCGGTCACCAGCTCGTCGCCCTCAACCAGCTTGGTCGCCGCAAAACGCACGGGAATGTGCGCCGTCGCGGCATGGTCCTCGATAAGGTTGGCGATGCCGTGAATGCAGCGATGCAGCGCGCCGCCGTCCGGACCATCGGGCGCGCAGAAGTCCAGGCGACCGGGACGCTCGCGGAACCGCGCCACGTGCAAGGCATGATCCACCAACTCGCCAATACCCTCGTTGCGGGCAGCACTAATGGGAACAACAGGCACGCCCAGCAGGCTCTCGAGCAGGTTGACGTCCACGGCGCCGCCGTTGGCCGTCACCTCGTCCATCATGTTGAGCGCGATGACCATGGGTCGATCGAGCTCCATAAGCTGCAGCGTCAGGTAAAGGTTACGCTCGATGTTGGTGGCGTCGATGATATCGATGATGGCGTCGGGGTGCTCATCCAGGATAAACTGGCGGCTTACGATCTCCTCGCCCGTGTACGGCGACAGAGAGTAAATGCCGGGCAGATCAGTGACGCTCGCCTCGGGGTGATTGCGGATGGCGCCATCTTTGCGGTCGACCGTCACGCCAGGAAAGTTACCGACATGTTGGTTGGAGCCCGTCAGCTGGTTGAACAGCGTGGTCTTGCCGCAGTTTTGGTTGCCGGCGAGGGCAAAATGCAGCGGTGCGCCCTCGGGCACGGCCGTCTTTGCCGCGCGGGGCGAATACGTCCCCTCGCCCAGGGCCGGATGCTCCGTCGTGCCGATTGCGGCGTTAGCGCGCGGACCCGTATCGGTGTCGTGAATGCCCACGAGCTCGATGCGAGCGGCATCGTCCTTGCGCAGCGTCAACTCGTAGCCGCGTAGGCGAATCTCGAGCGGGTCGCCCATGGGGGCGTACTTCATCATGGTGACTTCGGTGCCCGGCGTTAGGCCCATGTCCAAAATATGCTGTCGGAGTGCCTGGTCGTCCGATGCCACCGATGCGACAACGGCGTCCTTTCCAATCTCGAGTGTATCGAGTCTCACGTCCGCGTTCCTCCCCCGGCGCCCACAGGGCGTTGCATTTTGTTTACCATGGCTAACCGTTTGCCATGGCTAACCAATTGTAACCATGCATGATAGCGCGAACACACAACGATGTTCAATCGACAGATCGGTGCAAGGACCGTCCCCAAGTACCGGCACAAAAGGAACGTCCCCGAGTGCCGCATCTGGGCCATGGCAACGCCGATGTTTTGGCGCGGACAGCGAAAGCCCGCCAGAGCGAGCAAGGTGACGCGAAGCGAGACGGCATTGACCTTCTGGTCATGCCGCCGAAGCTGAACGTCAGATTGCCGCTCTGGCGGGCTTGCAGCGTCGACCGGTCCGCCGTTCGTTAGAACGGCGGAACCAAAGGCGCAGCGTCATGCGGTTACGCGGTTTGGTAAAACGCCGTAACTAAAACCCGTGGCGCTCGAGGAAGCGGAAGGCCAGGCGGATCCAGGGACGGACGGAAACCTGCTTGTCCTCGTTGTCGACCGCGGTGTTGGCGTTGCCGAGCGAAAGGCCGTGACCACCCTGGTCGAAGAAGTGCATCTCGCATGCAACGCCCTCCTCGGCCATGCGCTGCGCAAACGGGTATACCTGCGCGATCGGCGCCGTCTTGTCGTCGGACACGCCCCACACAAAGGTCGGTGGCATCTGACGCGAAACATGCGTGGTGGGGCAGATGTCGGCCAGATGCTCGTCAGTTGCCTCGCCGCCCGTCACCATCGACAGGTAGTCGTTGAGCAAATCGCGTCCCGTCTTGCCGCCCGTCTTGGGCACGCGCAAGTCAATGCGCGGATCGCGCGTCTGCATGTCGCGCACATAGGCAAAGTCGAGCAATGGATAGCCCAGCACCACGGCATCGGGACGAATGTCGTCCGGACGCGCCCCGGCAAGTGCCGCAAAGGGGCCGGTCTTCCACTGTGTTGCCAGCGAGGCGCAAATCATGCCGCCAGCAGAAAAGCCCACGACGCACACGCGCTTAGGATCGACATGCCACTCGTCGGCGTTGGCGCGCACCGTGGCGACCATCTTGGCAAGATCTGCCTGGGGGTGCGGAAAGCTCACGTCACCCGTAGAACTCGTGACATAGTTGAGCACAAAGGCCTGGTAGCCGCGGTCCAAAAACGCAAACGCCACCGGATCCTGCTCGTGCGGAGCGATATGCGTAAACCCGCCTCCGCCGCAGATAATCACCGCGGGGCGGCGGCCATTGGGCTTGTCGGGGAGCGGCTCGGCACCCAAATACGTAAACGTCGCCGGATATTCCTCGGTCGGTTCCTCGCCCCACAGCGCATGGTTCTCGACAATCATATGTGCTCCCTTCGCGCAAATTATGCGCCCTTGTTTTTCGCCTTCAAGCGTACCCCACTTGAACCCGTGTCGCAGAAACACTCCGGCAATAAGTTTCCCTTCAACTGATATATCACATAATCCCAGTTCAGAGGTATCGTTGAGCAGCGTAGAATAGGGGCGTTGACCAAGCCGCGAAACACATGTGAAACGTTTCCGGCAAACCAAACGCGCGATATGCGCCTATTTAAGTTGGAGGCAACTATGGGTCTGCTCGATTCGCTTAAGTCCACCTTCACCTCGACCGGCGAGGCGTCCGTTCCGCCCGCAGCAAGCTTCGCTACCCGCGAAGGCGTCATCTATGCCCCCGTCAACGGCGTGCTCGTCAACCTGAACGAGGTTCCCGACGAGACGATCGCCTCGGGCATGCTTGGCCAGGGCTATGGCATCGAGCCCATTACCGGCACCATCTATGCGCCCGCCAACGGCCGCATCGGTGCCACCACTGTCACCAACCACTCCATCGGCATGATCACCGAGGACGGTCTTCGCGTGTTCATCCATGTTGGCCTGGGCACCGTGGAAATGAACGGCAAGGGTTTTGCCCGCTTTGTCGAGATGGGCGATGTGGTCAAGGCAGGCCAGCCGCTCATCAGCTTCGACCGCGAGGCCATTAAGGCCGCTGGTCACGAAGACATCGTGACCGTCATCGTCTCCGAGCTCGACCGTCTTAAGAGCATCGACCATGTCGGCGAGTCCGGAACGCTTATCGGCGGCAACCCGCTCGTCAAGCTTGGCGACCCGCTGCTGGTTGCCAAGACCAAGTAGCCAGGCCCCGCGCCACACAGCAAAAGGCACCTCGTCAAGCGCCCGCGACCATTTGGCCGCGGGCGCTTTTCGTTTGAAAAACCATCCCGCCAATGCCTTATCTGTATAGCCCAAATGAGCCGAGCTGCTAGAATATCGAACTGTATGGATAACTATCATTCAACCGTTATGGGAGGATACGTGAACCGCACCAAAATCGCGCAGCTCTATGCCGATGCCGAGTCGCTCGGCGGCCAGACCGTCACCGTCGCCGGCTGGGTCAAGTCCGTCCGCGACATGAAGAACTTTGGCTTTGTTACGCTCAACGACGGCAGCTGCTTCCGCGACCTGCAGGTCGTCATGAACCGCGAGGCACTCGACAACTACGACGAGATCGCCCATCAAAACGTCTCGGCCGCACTCATTTGCACCGGCACCGTCAAGCTGACCCCCGATGCGCCCCAGCCTTTCGAGCTTTCTGCCACCTCCATCGAGGTCGAGGGCACGAGTGCCCCGGATTACCCACTGCAGAAGAAGCGCGCAACCGTCGAGTTCCTGCGCACCCAGCAGCACCTGCGCCCGCGCACCAACCTGTTCCGCGCCGTGTTCCGCATCCGCTCTGTCGCGGCTGCCGCCATCCACCGCTTCTTCCAGGAGCAGGGCTTTGTCTACGTCAACACCCCCATCATCACCACGAGTGACTGCGAAGGCGCCGGCGAGATGTTCCGCGTGACTACGCTCGACCCCAAAAATCCGCCCCTCACCGAGTCCGGCGAGGTCGACTGGAGCCAGGACTTCTTTGGCAAGCATGCGAGCCTCACCGTGTCCGGCCAGCTCAACGCCGAGAACTTTGCCATGGCCTTTGGCGACGTGTACACCTTTGGCCCCACCTTCCGCGCCGAGAACTCCAACACCACGCGCCACGCCGCCGAGTTTTGGATGATCGAGCCCGAGATGGCCTTTGCCGATCTTAACGACTACATGGATAACGCCGAGGCCATGCTCAAGTATGTCCTCAAGGACGTCATGGCAACCTGCCCCGACGAGCTCAATATGCTCAACAAGTTTGTGGACAAGGGTCTGCTCGAGCGCCTGGACCATGTCGCCAACTCCGACTTCGCCCGCGTCACCTATACCGAGGCCGTCAAGATCCTGGAGCAGGCAGTCGCCGCCGGTCACAAGTTTGACTACCCCGTGAGCTGGGGCATCGACCTGCAGACCGAGCACGAGCGCTTCCTGACCGAGGAGCACTTTAAGCGCCCGACCTTCGTGACCGACTACCCGGCCGAGATCAAGGCCTTCTACATGCGCATGAACGACGACGGCAAGACCGTCGCCGCCGCCGACTGCCTGGTGCCGGGCATCGGCGAGATCATCGGTGGCTCCCAGCGCGAGGAGCGCCTGGATCTGCTCGAGGCCCGCATCAAGGACCTGGGTATGAATCCCGAGCAGTACAAGTACTACCTTGACCTGCGCCGCTACGGTTCCTGCAAGCACGCCGGCTACGGTCTGGGCTTCGAGCGCTTGGTCATGTATCTGACCGGCGTGGGCAACATCCGCGACGTCCTGCCGCACCCGCGCACCGTGGGCAACGCCGACTTCTAATCGTCGGACGCTAGCTCGCGTCGCCACACGCCAACGCTCATCGCATAAGCGTCTCTCGACATCGGTCGAGAGACGCTTTTTTCAACAGCATCCGTCAAGCTTTTGGCAAGTTTTTGGTCAGTTGAGCAGGGCTGTTGAAAACTCGACCCGCCGTTTGCCGACGACTACCGACCGCCCAGGGCGCCCTGAACCCCTGGGAAAGCCCCACGTCCTAGGCTCCATACCGTCGCCACCCAAAACGGAAAGGACGTGGGCACTATGACCGAAGCCGCTGTTGAAACCTACGACACCACGACTAGAGGCGCCGCCTCGATGGCAGCCTATCGCGCCGTTCGCATCCTGCAACTATTAAGCGAAAACACCGGCGAGGACAAGGCCATGCTTTCCGATGAGTTGATCCGGCGCCTCGCCCATCCCGACGACCCCGCCCGCATGCCCATCTCGGCGGCGCGGCGCAGCATCTACACCGCCATCTCCGCGCTTCGCCATGCCGGATACGAAATTGAGTACAAACGCGGCGTGGGCTACAAACTTCTTACCCGCCCGCTCACCGATGAAGAGATCATCCGGCTCCACGGTATGGTCATGCGCAACCGCTCCACGCCTATCGCTATCCGCAAGAGCATGGCGCAGCACTTAGTTGCCATGGCGAGTGCCGACGTTCGCGGCTATCTCGATACACCCGAACCTGCTCCAAGCGCAGGCAGCAAGGCTACCAAGGCAACACGCACGCCCATCAAGCGCATCGACACGTGCGAGCTCGTCGAGCAGGCCATCGACCACGGAACCACGGTGAGTTTTGATATTTCGAGCGTCACGACGCGTGGCGAAACCGAAGCAGCACGGATGACACTCCGTCCCTTTGCCATCAGGCAGCGCGATGGCATCTCGTATCTGCTGGGAACGGTCTACGACGCCCGAGGCGCCGATGACACGTTGCGTACCGTAGAGATTGGCCGAATGAGAAACGTCACCACACGTCTCCTCGACGGCAAGAAGCTCTTCGCCGCCCTAGACGAGGACGACGCCTCCTCCGCCACATAAGACCCTCCGCCGCCCATTCGACTACCCGTACCGCCCATCCGATTCTGTATTAAAAAACCCGCCAGGCTGTTGTAAAAATGGACATCAGCGCTACTATAGTTCCACTTGCACTTTGTCCCAGTGCAGTGTTTCCAGCCATTTTTATACTGGGGGTAATGATATGAAGGACATCACCATCAGCCGCAGGAGCCTTCTGGTCTCCGCCGGCCTGCTCGCGCTCGCCCCGCTCGCCGGATGCGGCGGCAACTCTGGCTCCGGCTCTGCTGCCGCCGGTTCCGACTACACCATCGGCGTTCTGCAGCTCACCGAGCACTCCGCACTCGATGCCGCCAACGACGGCTTTGTCAAGGCCATCAAGGAGAGCGGCCTTAAGGTCAAGATCGACCAGAAGAACGCCCAGAACGACCAGTCCACGTGTAAGTCCATTGCCGACAAGTTTGTGGGCGACAACGTCAACCTGATTTATGCCATCGCCACGCCCGCCGCGCAGGCTGCCGCCGGTGCCACGGCCGATATCCCCATCGTGGGCTGCGCCATCACCGACTACGCCGCCTCCGGCCTGGTCCAGGACAACGACAAGCCCGGCACCAACGTCACGGGCGCTTCCGACCTCACCCCGGTCGCCGAGCAGCTCGAGATGATGCAGAAGGTCCTGCCCGACGTTAAAAAGGTCGGCCTGCTCTACTGCACCGCCGAGTCCAACTCCGACGTCCAGATCAAGGCCGCCAAGAAGGAGCTCGACAAGCTGGGCCTCGAGTACACTGACTTCACCGTCTCGAGCTCCAACGAGATTCAGTCCGTCGTCGAGTCTGCCGTGGGCAAGGTCGACGCGCTGTACTCCCCCACCGACAACACCATCGCCGCGGGTGCCTCGCAGGTCGGCCAGATCTGCAAGGAAAACAAGCTTCCCTTCGTGACTGGCGAGGAGGGTATGTGCAAGGCCGGCGGTCTGTTTACCCTCTCCATCAACTATGAGGACCTGGGCTACGCCGCGGGCGAGATGGCCGTTAAGATCCTGAAGGGCGAGGCCAAGCCCGAGGATATGCCGATCAAGCACCTCTCGAGCAAGGACCTGGTCGTCGTCAAGAACGACGAAATGGCCGAGGCCCTGGGCATCGACCTTTCCGCCCTGGACGCGTAATGCCATACGCGGCATGCGTCTAGAGCCCGTGCTCGCGCTTTAGCCGCGTTATTCAATATCTGAGCCACAGGGGCGGGCGCTGTAGACCGGCGTCCGCCCTGCTTGTTTCAGGTAAAACAAAACGTCTGTCCGCAGCTCTTCTATGCATTGTTACCGCTATTATGGTGAATCACGTGTCCACCCTATCCTAGGAGGTATGAAGCATGCTCATTGCATTGCAGGGCGCCGTTTCGCAGGGCGTCCTCTGGGGCATTATGGTGCTTGGCGTGTTTATCACGTTCCGCCTGCTCGACATTCCCGATATGACCTGCGACGGCAGCTTTGCCCTCGGCGGCTGCGTCTGCGCTGTGCTCATCGTCAATAACAACGTCGACCCGCTGCTCGCCGTGCTGGCCGGCATGTGCGCCGGCGCCATCGCGGGCGCCGTCACGGGCATTTTGACCACCGTCTTTGAGATTCCTGCGATCCTCGCCGGAATCCTCACCCAGATCAGCCTGTGGTCCATCAACCTGCGCATCATGGGCAAGTCCAATACGCCCATTCTTGCCAAGGGCACCGTGTTCTCGGCCGTCAGCAATATGACCGGTCTGCCGCAGTCCACCGTTGCCATCATCTTGGGCATCCTGCTCGCCGTGGCTATCGTTGCCATCCTGTATTGGTTCTTTGGCACCGAGATCGGCTCGGCGCTGCGAGCCACCGGCAACAACGAGTACATGATCCGCGCTCTGGGCGTCAACACCAACTCCACCAAGATGATCGCCCTCGTGCTCTCCAACGCCCTCATCGGCCTTTCGGGCGCACTCATCTGCCAGAGCCAGAAGTATGCCGACATTGGCATGGGCACCGGCGCCATCGTTATCGGTCTTGCCGCCATTGTTATCGGCGAGGTGCTCGGCCGTCTGCTGCCCGGCGGCCTCACGCAGTTTAGCGTCCGTCTTGCCTCCGCCGTCTTTGGCTCCGTGGTGTACTTCCTTATCCGCGCCATCGTGCTGCAGTTGGGCATGGACGCCAACGACATGAAGCTGCTCTCCGCCGTAATTGTCGCTGTGGCCCTGTGCGTGCCCGTGGTTTGGGAGCGATATAAGCTCCGCAGCTCCTACACGAAGGGAGATGAGGCAGATGCTTAAGCTCTCGCATGTCAAGAAGACCTTTAACAAGGGCACCGTCACCGAGAAGCGCGCGCTCACCGGCGTCGACCTCACCCTAAATGACGGCGACTTTGTAACCGTGATCGGCGGCAACGGCGCCGGCAAGTCCACGCTGCTCAACATGATCGCCGGCGTGTACCCGCTCGATTCGGGCGTTATTGAGCTCGACGGCACCGACATCTCGCGCCTGAGCGAGTCGCAGCGCGCCAAGTACCTGGGCCGCGTGTTTCAGGACCCCATGCGCGGTACCGCTGCCGACATGCAAATCGCCGAGAACCTGGCCCTCGCCAAGCGTCGCGGCCAGCGTCGCGGCCTTTCGTGGGGCGTCACCAAGGCCGAGAAAGATGAGTACGTCGAGCTGCTCAAGCGCCTGGACCTTGGTCTGGACACGCGTCTCAACGCCAAGGTCGGCCTGCTCTCGGGCGGCCAGCGCCAGGCACTCACCCTGCTGATGGCCACGCTCACCAGGCCGCGCCTGCTGCTGCTCGACGAGCACACTGCGGCCCTCGACCCCAAGACGGCCTCTAAGGTGCTCAACCTGACCGAGGAGATCGTCGACGAGAACCACCTGACCACGCTCATGGTCACGCACAACATGAACGACGCCATCCGTCTGGGCAACCGTCTGATCATGATGCACGAGGGCCATGTGATCTACGACGTGGCGGGCGATGAGAAGAAGTCGCTCACCGTGGCCGACCTGCTGCAGAAATTCGAGGAGGTCTCGGGCGGCGAGCTCGCCAACGACCGCATGCTGCTAAGCTAAACCTACCAAAAAGGGACAGGTTTATTTTGGCAGGTTTTATCTGCGCAAACGTCAAAACCGCCGCTAAGGGACAAGCGCCCTTGCGGCGGTTTTCGCATATTATGTCGATAATCCGATATTCAACCAGACATTCTGGCTAAGGACTAAGGAAACTGCCATGAAAAGACCTCTTCCCCGTCTTGCTTGACCGCCGCACTCCTTACCGGCGTGCTCGCCGGCGCCCCAGCTTACGCCACCGCGACCGCCCCATCTCAAGTTATCGGCCCGTCCGATGTGATCGGACGGGCTTTTTGGTGGGTATCATGGTTGAATGATCATTAGGAGGTTTTCCCTACATGGAATTGTTTGAGCCGATTCTTCATTTCTTTGAGCAACGGTGGGTCCACAACATCATCTGGGCCGGCATCTTGGCAATAGGCACGGCAATCGCCACCAAAGTCGTTTCCAAGACGCTGCGCCACCTACTCAACCGCGACGATAACCCGCTTCCGGCATCGAGTATCTTCATCAACATCGCGCGCGCCGTCATCTGGATGATTGGCGGCAGCTTTATCCTCGACAACTGCTTTGGCATTAACGCAAACGCGCTCGTCGCCGCTCTTGGCGTCGGCGGCATCGCCATCTCGCTCGGCTTTCAGGACACGCTGTCAAACCTTATCGGCGGCATGCAGGTGACGTTTATGGGCATCATCAAACCCGGCGACAATATCGAGGTCGGCGGCGTATCCGGCGTGGTCCAAGACATCACTTGGCGCCATACAACGATTGAGGATGCCTGTGGACAGACCATCATCGTCCCCAACTCCAACATTTCCAAGAACACACTCGTGCATTTGATGCCCTTTGGGCGCGTGGCCGTGCCCGTTGCGGTCAAGGACACGTCCAAGTGGGCTTCACTGGACGCGCTGGCAGATGAGCTCACCGACGCCACCAAGGCCGCCGTGCTTCCCATCTCGGGCTTTGACAAGGAGCCCTACGTGCTCTTTAGCGAAATCGGCGACTTTGGCATCAAGGGAAAGATCATTTTTATCGTCAGCGACGACAGCACTACTTTCACGGCAGCCGACGCCTGCATCCGCGCCATCGCCCCTATCATCGCCTAAACCACCGCAAAGGGGACAGGCATCTTTGTAGTGGTTTTCATTCGTGGTACCATGGTTTATATCGTTGTTTAAACGACTAAGGGAGTAGACACCATGGAAGAGGCTTATCGTCAAGCACGCAAGCGCGGCGAGCAGGGACGCCGTCGCGCTATCAGCCAAAGCGAGCATCCATACCTTACGGACCTCGATAGCTTGGTTGCTCAGCTCCCCTTAGGTCAGCGAGAGAATGTCGGCCTGCGGGATATTCCGCTCGAAATGGTCGTCGGCACGGTCACCAAGGGCCGTCAGTCCGCCTTTTCGTGTAACTTTATGCCCCTGCTTCCGTTTAGCACCGAGTTCGCCCGCAAGTGGTCCAACCTCTACGACATCCAGGTGACCGAGGGCTATCGCGACCCCGTCATCGTCACCGAGTTCATGCATCGGTTCTATGTCCAAGAAGGCAACAAACGCGTCAGTGTCCTCAAATTCCTAGACGCCCCGACGGTTTCGGCCAAGGTCACCCGTCTCTACCCCGGCACATGGGATTCCGTCGAAAGCCGCCTGTACGGCGAGTTCTGCGCGTTTTGGCGCGTCTGCCCCCTATACGAGATCGAGTTCTCGCGTGAGGGAAGCTACGAAACGCTCGCGAAGATGCTCGGTCAGAACCTTATCGAAAAATGGCCGCAGAAAAAGGTCGACTACCTGCGCCACACTTTCCTGCTCTTTAAGCGTGCCTACCTTCGCGCAGGCGGCGATCACCTGGACATTACGCCCGCCGACGCCATGCTCGTCTACCTCAATGTGTACAACCAGGACCGCCTGCTGGATACGCCGACGGATATCGTCGTAAACCGCCTGTGCAAGATCTGGCGCGAGCTGGTCATTGCCGGCAAAAATGACGAGGACAAGGTCGATCTTGTCGAAGCACCGAGCGTCGACGAGGAGGAGACGCCCGCCAAGTCCACCTCTGGCGTGCTCAACTTCTTTATGGGCAAGACCGTCTACTCGACGGCCAACCCCCTGTGCATCGCCTTTATCCATGAGTTCCCCTGTGCGACGTCGAGCTGGGACAGCCTGCACGACCAAGGGCGTCAGTATCTCGATGAGCACTTTGGCGGTATCGTGCGCACCGAGGCGTTCGAGGACTCTCACGATCCGGATGTGTTCTACGCCGCCGTGGAAACGGCTGTCAAACATGGAGCAAACGTCATCTTCTCGACCTCGCACCGCCTGATGGAATACACGCTCAGGGCTGCCGTTGAGTATCCCCGGGTTCGGTTCCTCAACTGCTCTATCGGTCTTCCCCATCAAAGCGTCCGTTCGTACTTTGGCAAGATGTACGAGGCCAAGTTCCTCCTGGGCGCCCTTGCCGCCAGCATGGCGGACAACCACCGCATCGGTTACCACGCGTCGGTCTTTGCCTCGGGCGCACTCAGCGAAATCAACGCCTTTGCGATTGGCGCCTCGCTGCTCGACCCCCGTGCGCAAATTATCCTGACCTGGGGCGATGTGCCTGCCGGTGGCCTTGCCGAGGCCATGTGCCGCGAAGGCGTGAGCGTCATGACCGGCGCCGACATGTCAAAGTCGCTCGAAGATCCCACGGCCTACGGACTTCACCGCCTGATCGATGGCAAGGTTGCCGGCATTGCCATGCCGGTGTGGAACTGGGGCCGATATTACGAGCTTATCGTGCGAAGTCTGCTGCATGGCACCTGGGACGAGACCAGTGACGACAGCCGGGTCCGCGCCGTCAACTACTGGTATGGCATGAGCTCGGGCGTTATCGATATTCGCTACGCTCCGGGCCTGCCCTATCAGACGCGCAAGCTTGTTCAGCTACTCCGCAATGGCATCGTCGAGGGCTCCATCAATCCATTTGGCGGCGAACTCCATAGCCAAGACGGCGTGGTGCAGATCGAGGGCTTTCCCCCACTGCCGAGCACTCAAATCGTCGAGATGGACTGGTTGGCCGACAACGTGGTGGGCACCATTCCGCAGCCCAACGATGAGCCGAAGGTCCACGCCCTATGAAAATCCTTGCCATAGCCGATACCGAAGAACGATGCCTATGGGAGCGCTTTCGCAAGGAACGCTTTGAGGGTGTCGACCTGATTTTGTCCGCTGGCGATCTGGACCCGGATTATCTTGAGTTCTTGGTCACCGTCATCAACAAACCGCTCATCTACGTTCGCGGCAATCACGATGATCGCTACGCGCGTCATGCACCAGGCGGCTGTATCTGTGTCGAAGACTCCGTTTACGTGTATCGCGGCGTCCGCATTGCGGGTCTTGGCGGCTCCATGCGCTACCGAGATGGCGCCAACATGTACACCGAGCGCGAGATGGCCAAGCGCGTGCGCAAGCTGTCACGCAAAGTGAGGATGGTCGGCGGCTGCGACATCCTGCTGACCCATGCGCCCGCCGCCGGCATGGGCGATCTGGATGATCTGCCACATCGAGGATTTGAATGCTTTAACACAGCGCTCGAATCCTGGAATCCCGACTACATGGTGCACGGGCATGTGCACCAATGCTATGGTCGCGACTTTCAGCGTGAGCGTCAACATGCATGCGGGGCAATGATCATCAACGCCAGCGGATATACGCAGTTTGAGCTCGACCAGACGCGCTACCCCATCCGTGGCTGGCAGGCAGCCTGGCTCAACTCACAAACCATGCGCCGCGAGCTCAAGCGCCACGAGGCCATCGAGTCCTCAACCGCCAGAACACCCTGGTAACTGCCTCAAAGGGGTCACTGCCCCCTTTGAGGCAGTTTTGACGCGATAGCAAGAAACCCGGTCCTGCACGAGACAGAACCGGGTTTCTTTAGCAATGCTTGCTTTGCTCAGGCAGTAACTGTTAGTTACTCAGCCAGGAAGTCACGCTGGATAGCGGGATCGACCTTGACGCCAGGGCCCATGGTGGAAGACACGGAGATGGACTTGACGTACTTGCCCTTAGCAGAAGAGGGCTTGACGCGCAGGATCTCGGTGTACAGGGCGGCGTAGTTCTCGACGAGCTGCTTCTCGGAGAAGGACTTCTTGCCCAGGGGCACGTGGCAGATGCCGTAGCGGTCGGCGCGATACTCAACGCGGCCGGCCTTGAGCTCGGAGACCATCTTGGCGACGTCCATGGTCACGGTGCCGAGCTTGGGGTTCGGCATGAGGCCACGGGGACCAAGGATCTTACCGATGCGGCCAACCTTGGCCATCATGTTCGGCGTAGCGATAGCGGCGTCGAAGTTGATCTCGCCCTTCTGAATCTGGGCGACGAGCTCGTCGGAACCGATGATGTCGGCGCCGGCAGCCTCGGCCTCGCGAGCCTTCTCGCCCTCGGCGAAGACGGCAACACGAATGGTCTTGCCGGTGCCGTGGGGCAGGGAGATGGAACCACGAATGTTCTGGTCAGCCTTACGAGTATCGACGCCCAGACGGAAGTGGGCCTCGACGGTCTCGTCGAACTTGGCGGTGTCGAGCTCCTTGATGAGCTTGGCAGCCTGAAGGGGGGTGTAGAGCGTGGCGCGGTCGATCTTCTCGGCAGCGGCGTTATAGCTCTTACCATGCTTAGCCATGTGCATTACCTCCTGTGGTTAAACGGGCGTGAGCCCTCCCACATCGTATCGTGTGCCCTATTGCACGCATTTAACGGGCGCCCCGGTTGGAGCACCCGTCATTACCTAAAGAAATCGCTACTCAGCGATGGTGACGCCCATGGAGCGGGCGGTACCGGCGATGATCTTCTTGGCGGCGTCAATGTCGTTGGCATTGAGGTCCGGCATCTTGATCTCGGCGATCTTGGTGAGCTGCTCCTGGGAGAGCTGACCGACCTTGTCGGCCTGGGGCTTAGCGGAACCAGACTTGAGGTTCAGCTCCTTCTTGATGAGGTGAGCCGCCGGCGGGGTCTTGGTGATGAAGGAGAAGGACTTGTCCTCGTAGACAGAAATCTCAACGGGGATGATGTCGCCCTTCTTGTCCTGCGTCTCGGCGTTAAAGGCCTGGCAGAACTGCATGATGTTCACACCAGCAGCGCCCAGGGCGGGGCCGACGGGAGGAGCGGGGTTAGCTGCACCAGCAGGAATCTGGAGCTTAATGACGTTGGCAACCTTCTTCTCAGCCATGGTCATTCCTTTCGAATCACGAGTGTGAAGTACTTGCTATATCGTAAGCACGCACGTGTTAGAAGCACTCCTGAGATGAGCAGTCACAGAAGAAGCACGCTCGCGCGAACGGACGAAAACTTAAGCGATGACAGCGACCTGGTTAAAGTCGAGCTCTACCGGCGTCTCGCGGCCAAAGATCATCAGCGTGACCTTGAGCTTGCCTGCCTCGGTGTTAACCTCGGAGACCTTGCCATCAAAGTCGGTAAGCGGGCCATCGGTGACGCGGACGGACGTGCCGACCTCAATATCAACCGAGGTGCGCTTGGGCGAATCGCCCTTACCGGGACGACGAGTCATCTTATTGTACTCGTCGCGGGAAAGCGGAGCGGGCTTGCCGTTGCCGCCCAGGAAACCGGTGACGCCGGGCGTGTTGCGAACACACGTCCATGCATCGTCATCCATCTCCATGCGGACCAGGACATAACCCGGGAAGATCTTCGAATCCTTGGTCTCACGCTTGCCACCCTCTTTAATCTCGGTGACGCGCTCCATAGGAATCTCGATATCAAAGATACGGTCCTGCATGCCCATAGTCTCGATGCGATGCTCGAGATCGGACTTAACGCGGTTCTCGTATCCAGAGTAAGTGTGAACGACGTACCAACGCTTAGACATGGTTTAGCCCCTCAATCCAGAGAACAGAGCAAGAGCCTCGCCAAAGCCAGCATCGAGCAGAGCGATGACGACGCCGACAACGACCAGAGAAGCGCAAACAACGACCGAGTAGTTCACGAGCTCCTTCTTGTCGGGCCACGTGACGCGCTTCATCTCGGACTTGACCGAAGCGAAATACTTCTTGGTGCGGGCGAAGAAACCAGGCTTCTCGTTCTTCTTAGACTTCGCAGCCTTCTCGCTCTTCTTGGCAACGGCCTTCTTGGCCTCAACCTTGGAGTTGGCGGCAGCTTTGTTGGCAGGCGCCTGCTGCTGTGCCTTCTTCTTGTTCTTCTTGTTGGCCATTTGGGTTACCTCCGCGCAATGCGCTTATACATGAGTAAACCGTAAGCCCCCAAATGGGAGCTTACGGAATAATGACTGGCACGCCAGGAAGGACTCGAACCCTCAACACTCGGTTTTGGAGACCGATGCTCTACCAATTGAACTACTGGCGTATGTAACTAGAGACTAGCGAGTCTCTTTGTGCAGCGTGTGGTGACGGCACCAGGGGCAATACTTCTTGATCTCCATACGATCAGGCATGGTCGACTTGTTCTTGGTGGTCGTATAGTTGCGGCGCTTGCACTCAGTGCACGCAAGAGTAACTAGAGTACGCATGTATCCTGAACCTTTCATTTCCGCCCCGTACGGGCACGAGTTGTTACTTTATCAGCTCCACGTAAGTGCTGTCAATGAAAACCTCGAGTCAATTGGTTCTCGGTGGATCCATTCATATTTGGAACACATCAATGAAGCCATCGTGAGCTAATCGACGGTGCATCCAGGACCATTATCGATCCTCTCGACACCAGCAACGGCTCAATATCCATTGCAGAAAAGAACCCGGCACCCATATAAGTGCCGGGTTCTCTAAGTCAGCTATATCAAAGAGCTAATTTACTCAATGATCGTGGAGACGATGCCCGAACCGACGGTGTGGCCACCCTCGCGGATAGCGAAGCGCAGGCCCTCCTCCATGGCGATCGGGTGGATGAGGTCGCCCTCGATGGTGATGTGGTCACCAGGCATAGCCATCTCGGTGCCCTCGGGGAGCTTGACCGTACCGGTAACGTCGGTGGTACGGAAGTAGAACTGAGGACGATAACCATCGAAGAACGGGGTGTGACGGCCGCCCTCCTCCTTGGTCAGAACGTAGATCTCGCCGGTGAACTTGGTGTGCGGGGTAACCGAACCGGGCTTGCAGAGAACCTGGCCGCGCTCGATGTCCTCGCGCTTGATGCCGCGGAGCAGCAGACCGACGTTGTCGCCAGCCTCGCAGAAGTCCATGGACTTACGGAACATCTCGATACCGGTAACGACGGTGTTCTGGGTATCCTTGATGCCGACGATCTCGACGGGCTCGTTGAGCTTGAGCTCACCGCGCTCGACACGGCCGGTAGCAACGGTACCACGGCCGGAGATGGTCATAACGTCCTCAACGGCCATCAGGAACGGGAGGTCGTTGTTACGAGCAGGCGTCGGGATGTACTCGTCGACGGCGTTCATGAGCTCGCGGATAGCGTCCATCCACTTGGCGTCGCCCTCGAGAGCGCCCAGAGCGGAACCACGGATGACGGGGATGTCGTCGCCGGGGAAATCGTACTCGGAGAGGAGCTCACGGGTCTCCATCTCGACGAGGTCGATGAGCTCGTCATCGTCGACCATGTCGCACTTGTTCAGGAAGACGACGATGTAGGGAACGCCGACCTGACGGGCGAGCAGGATGTGCTCGCGGGTCTGAGCCATGGGGCCGTCGGTAGCGGCGATGACCAGGATAGCGCCGTCCATCTGAGCAGCACCGGAGATCATGTTCTTGACGTAGTCAGCGTGGCCCGGGCAGTCAACGTGAGCGTAGTGACGGGCAGCAGTCTCGTACTCGACGTGGGAGACGGAGATCGTGATGCCGCGCTCGCGCTCCTCGGGAGCCTTGTCGATGTTCTCGAACGCAGTGAAGTCAGCCTTGCAGCCCTCGGTCTCGGAGAGAACCTTGGTGATGGCAGCGGTCAGCGTGGTCTTGCCGTGGTCGACGTGACCAATGGTGCCGATGTTAACATGCGGCTTAGTGCGCTCAAACTTCTCTTTGGCCATAAAGCCCTCCTCTAAACAGGTCGTCCCCGGACGGGACTTTGCCTTTATACCATAGTGGCCTCTCAACATACTATTGAGAAGCCACCGTGTTACCTATGGTAGCGGTGACTGGATTCGAACCAGTGACGCCACGGGTATGAACCGTGTGCTCTAACCAACTGAGCTACACCGCCGGATGGAGCCTGCAACCAGACTTGAACTGGTGACCTCTTCGTTACCAACGAAGTGCTCTACCGACTGAGCTATACAGGCACTTGACGGGTGGGAGCTATAGGATTCGAACCTATGTAGGCAGAGCCAACGGGTTTACAGCCCGTCCCCATTAACCACTCGGGCAAACTCCCAATCGTTCAAGTATCCGCAGGTTCTTTGGTCTTTTGGACCGCCGCCCCCGCGAACGAAAAAGATAATACGATGCAACCTTGGGGGCTGTCAACGAAAACCTCTAGATACACGGTGCCGGGCGTATCTATATAGCCATGACCTGCGGTTTTGTTGAGTTTGGATATGAAGGACGGTGGTTTTGGATACTGAGGTGACGTTTCCCGAGGTAACACTTTGGTGTAGTAGAGTACACCTTCAGAATCGAACTTCGATAACAGCCTATTTGCACCTATATATAGGTCGAGATCGGGGCTGCCCAGACAGAAGATTGCTCTTCCCAGGCAAAATCGAGCGTGGATTTTCTTCCGTTTGAAATCGAGCGTGGATAATCTCCCACTTTGCCGTGCCATCGAATCCAAAGTGGCAGATTATCCACGCTCATTCACTAGGCGGAAGATTTTCCACGCTCGTGTGTCCGATAATCCACGCTCGATGACGATGACCAACCTCGCCCCGTCCTATGTCTCGACCTGTAACAGTAAGAGGGTTATTCCTCCCCTATCTGTTACAGATCGAGATGTTTCGCAGAAACCCCCGCTTACGTCTCATTCTGTAACAGTAAGAACGGTTTTCAGCCTCTTCGTGTTACGGATCGAGATGTTATCGGCCTTCCCTTGGCAATGTTTCGATCTGTAACTATAAGGAGGGTCTTCAGCCCACTCGTGTTACGGATCGAGACAAACCTGAAGCTTGGTTGGCGCCAAACACGCTGACTTATCGACATAAATAGAAACGGGCCCTGTCCCACAAGGGAACAGAGCCCGAAACTCTCATGGAGCCAGTGACAGGAATCGAACCTGCAACCCACTGATTACAAATCAGTTGCGCTACCGTTGCGCCACACTGGCACACTTGGCGCTTTCGCGCGAAGCCTGTTAAGAATAATGGAATTGCGGACGGGGCGCAACAGGCCGCACGGCGTTATATAAATATGCAAAATCCAGCAACAGCGCGTACCAGGCCCGTTCATTTCTGTCAGTGCGCCCTCAATCTTAAAACCATTCGCCAGAACGAATAGTTTTAATTACAATTGGCTATATAAAACTATTCGTTCTGGCGAAGGGTTTCGCGATGTTGACTACCAAGGAAGCAGCCGAGCTGCTCGGCATCAGCCCGCGCAGGGTGCAGGAGCTCATTAAGAACGGCGCGCTGACCGCCCGCAAGGCTTCTGGCGTGTGGCTCATCGACAAAGACAGCGTAGACGCGCGACTCCGCTCCGCAACCAAAAGAGGGGGACGACCTCGTCGTGGGCATGGGAAAAGCGAAGTCGCATTTACCCTCATGAACCGCACGCACGAAGTAGCCCAACTGGTCTACAGCACATCGCGAAAAGACTTCACCCACATCGGCGCCGACGTCGATTACGCCCACGCCCCTATTGGAGTATTTGGCCCTAATAGCCCCATATCGCTCGACTCCTTCCGCATCTGGTGGCGCGGCCGCGGTATCCCGCTCGCACGCATTGGACTAGCCTCCCTGCTTGCAGAAGCCGCAGTCGATGTTCCCGATGAACTCGTCCAGCGAAATCTTGGCCTCTCCTTATCCGACCAGTATTGGATTAGGCCCCAAGACTCCGGTCTCGCGTGGGAAGATATCAATTTCTTCAATAATGCTTTTGACGACGTCTCTCTCAGCATCGCGCCCTTCGCCCCAGAGGGCAAGGCAGCTGCCGCAAAGCCCGATAACACCTCGGACGGCAATCTTCAAAAGTACTGGACATGCGAGGATGACCGTCGAATCCTCCACAAGGCAGGTGCACATCTAAACCAGGAACCTTATAACGAGCTGGTGGCGACTGCACTTCACCGTCGCATCCTAAACGCTTGCGATTATGTGCCTTACTCGCTCGAGGGCACGGGCACTTCCGCCCTGAGCATATGCGATGTCTTCTTAACTGATGAAGAAGAGTATGTCCCTGCGTTCTATGTAAACCAGCATGCAAATGCAGACGAGCGACTAACCGATTACGAACGGTATGTAGCAAACTGCGAGGAGCTTGGAGCGACGGATATAAAAGACGCCCTTGACCGCATGATCGTATGCGATGACATCATTGCCAACTATGATCGCCATTGGCGCAACTTTGGCCTTGTGCGAAACGTAAACACGCTAGCCTGCAGACCTGCCCCTATCTTCGATTCGGGCTCATCACTCTGGTGCAACATATCACTAGAGGAGCTTAGGGCGGGAGAGCACAGTTTTACCAGCGCACAATTTCATTCAAGCCCCGCCAAACAAATGTTGCTCGTCGAGGACATGGGCTGGTTTGACGGCGACAAACTCGAGGGTTTCGTTGACGAGGCAATCGAAATCCTATCCAAAAACGACGCTCTTACAGCGAGACTGCCTTATCTAAAAGAGGCGCTAACATGGCGCCTCGAAAGAATGATCGACATCGCTGAATGGAGTTAGCGAGACAGCATCGCCCCGCCAACTCCCCTACCTCCCGCGCAGAGCTTTGAGCTTGGCCAGGGCCTCGGGGCTTAGACGGCTGCCCAGGGTCATCTTGATCTGCGGGGCCTCCTCGGCCTCGTGCACGTCGTTGTCGATCTGTTTGATCTCGTCCACCAGCATACGGCTCGAGATGCGCGTGACGCCCTTGCCCATGACGACGGCCTGGATCGTGCCGTCGCTCGATACCACGGAGCACGCGCGGCCTTCCTCGCGCGCCTCGATGCAGAGCTTTTGCACCACGGTATCGGCAGAAACGCCCGTCGGCGAAAACTCGATGCGCACGCCGCGGGCCGGCAGGTTGGGGCGCTCGTTGGAGATATTGCCCGCGCCGTCGAACACGATCACGGCCTCGTAGCGGCCCTGGGCAAAGGCGGCGACGTCGTTGATGAGGGCGGTGCGTGCCATATCGTGAACGTCGCTGGAATACGGATCGTCTGAATGGTCGTACACGAGCTTTTCGTAGCGCGGCGTGCAGTGGATCACGTTGTAGCCGTCGACCACCAGCAGCTCGGGCTTATTGGAGTGCACCGTCGAGACCGGGTCGGCGATGGCCTGCGCAAACGCATTGCCGCCCACGCCGTAGGTCGCGGCCGAAACAATCGGCTTGGCCGAGCCCTCGCCAAAGCGCTTGGCCTTGGACTTGGCACGGTTCTTTTTGGACATGCGCTACTCCTCCCCCATGAGCTCGCCGACGTTGCGGCGCAGCCACTCAAAGCACAGCGCCGTGGTCGCCTGGGCAACATTGAGGCTCTCGGTCATGCCGCGCTGGGGAAGCTTGGTCATAAAGTCGCATTTCTCGAGCACCAGGCGCGAGATGCCGTCGCCCTCGGAGCCCATGACGAGCGCCACGCGGCCCTCGAAGGGAGCATCCCAGCAGCTGCCCTCGGCGTGCTCGGAGGCGCCGCCCACCCAAAAACCAGCGGCCTTGAGGTCATCGAGTGCACGGGCAATATTGGGAACCTGCGCGATAGGCAGATGCATGACAGCACCGGCCGAGGTCTTGTAGCTGCCCACGGTCACGCCGGCGGCACGCTTGTTGGCGATGACGACGCCGGCCGCGCCCACGACCTCGGCGGAGCGCACAATGGCGCCAAAGTTGCCGTCGTCGGTCACATGGTCGAGCACGACGACAAGCGCCGGACCGTCGCCTGCGCGGTCGAGAATATCGGCGACATCAGCATAGGGGAAGTTGCCAACCTCGAGTGCGATGCCCTGATGAGCGCCATGGCTCGACAGTGCGTCGAGCTGCGCACGCGGCACATACTTAATGCGGACGCCCGCGGCGTTGAGGTCGTCGACCAGGCGCGACAAGGCGGCATCGCGCTCTCCACCCTCGACAATGAGCGCGCACTTGATGGGAAAACCAGTGCGTAGCGCCTCGGCGGCAGCACGACGACCTTCGATAAACTCGCCCTTAGGAGCCTGGACAGCGTCGCGGTTGCGATCGCGCTGCGGACGTGCGGCCTGGGCGCGATCGCGCTGGCCCTTGGGAGCGGCAGCGCGGTCATTGCGGCGAATCGGACGCGAGCCAGAAGCAGCCTGCTTGCCGCCACGAGGCGCACGCTTGCGATTGTCGGCCATAAAGCGACCTCCTAAATACAACTATCAAACGAAACAAAATAAACGACCGCCCATGAATATTAATTCGGGCGGTCGGTACGGGTTTTCCAAGTGCCCGAGATTGCCGTGAAAGAGGAGCGACGCGTACTTGAGTACGCGAGCGACGGTTTGAACGGCAAGGTCGGGTGCTTGGGAAACCCGCGGGGATTAGAGAGATTTGATACGAGTGCCGGCGGCGGTATCTTCAATCGTCAGCCCAAGGTCCTTGAGCTGATCGCGGATGGCATCTGCCAGATCCCAGTTCTTGGCGGCGCGGGCTTCGGCGCGGGCCTCGAGAATCTTGGCAGCGGCCTCGTCCACGTCGTCGCCCGTATAGGCGACCAAACCGGCGGCAACGCCCAGCAGACCCAGCGGCAGCTCGACTTTGGGCTCGGGGAGCTCAACGCCAAGCGTATCGAGCAGCTCGGCCAGCGTGTCGGCGGCGGCAAGCGCGGCGGCCTTGTCGGCAGCGTCGCCCGCCTGCTCCAGGTACTGGTTGCACTCGGTGACAAAGCCAAAGACGGCACCCATGGCACCAGCGGTGTTAAAGTCGTCGTCCATGCACTCCTTAAAGGTGGCGCGGGTCTCGGCGGCCTTGGCGGCAAACGCCTCGGATGCTGCCTCATCGGCATCGGCCGTCGCATGGTTCGCGGCCCAGCGCAGGTTCTCGACCGTACCGGCGATACGCGTGAGCGAGTTCTCGGCACCCTCCAGGCGCTCCCAGGAGAAGTCGAGCGGCGAGCGATAGCTCGTCTGCAGCATCAGCAGGCGCAGGGCGGCAGCAGAGTGCTGCTCGAGGACCTCGGCCAGTGTAAAGAAGTTGCCGAGCGACTTGGACATCTTCTCGCCGTCTACCAGCAGCATGCCCGTGTGCATCCAGGTGTTGGAGAAGCCCTGGTGCCAGGCGCAAGTGGCCTGGGCGCACTCGTTCTCGTGATGCGGGAAGGCAAGGTCGGAGCCGCCGCCGTGGATGTCGATCGGGGTGCCCAGGTAGCGATGCACCATGGCGGCGCACTCGGTGTGCCAACCGGGACGGCCCTCGCCCCAGGGGCTCGGCCAGCTGGGCTCGCCGGGCTTGGCGGCCTTCCACAGGGCAAAGTCGAGCGGGTCGTTCTTGTCCTCGTTCTCCTCGATGCGCGCGCCAACCATAAGGTCGTCGATGTTGCGGCCCGAGACCTGACCATAGTTGGGATCGCTGCGCACGGCAAAGTACACATCGCCGTTATCGGCTGCGTAAGCGTGGCCCTGCTCGATAAGCGTCTTGATCATGGCGATCATGGGGCCGATCTCCTTGGTGGCGCGGGGGCGCACATCGGGATCGAGCACGTTGGCGGCGCGCATGACGCCGATGAACTTGTCGGAAAACTCCGTCGCGACCTCGGCAGCCGTACGGCCCTGCTCGTTGGCGCGCTTGATGATCTTGTCATCGACATCGGTGAGGTTCTGGGCGAACGTGACCTCGTAGCCGCTCGCGATGAGCCAGCGACGAATCACATCAAAGCTGATGAACGTGCGGGCATTGCCGATGTGGATGTTGTCGTAGACCGTGGGGCCGCACACGTACATGCGGACCTTGCCGGACTCGATGGGCTGGAACTCTTCCTTTTTATGGGTAGCGCTGTTGTAGATACGCATTCGTTACTCCTTAACGATTTTCTGTAGCAGGCAGACGGCCCAGGCGCCGATTCCCTCGCCTTGGCCTTCCCAACCGAGCTTTTCGGTCGTGGTGGCGGCGACGCCCACATTTTCGACGTCAACGCCCAGGGCATGGGCAAGGTTGGCGCGCATGGCATCGCGGTGCGGGGTGATCTTGGGTTGCTGGCAGGCAATGGTGCAATCGGCATCGACAAACTCAAAGCCCAGCTCGCGCGCATAGTCCATCACGCGAGCGAGCAGCACCATCGAATCGGCACCCTCGTAGGCGGGATCGGTGTCAGGGAACAGCTTGCCGATGTCTCCCCCGCGGCAGGCGCCCAGAATGGCGTCGGCCAAGGCGTGCGCGAGCACATCGGCATCCGAGTGGCCCAGCAGGCCGCGCTCGTAGGGGATGTCGACCCCGCCGATGATACATCGACGCCCCTCCACCAAACGGTGGACGTCGTAGCCGTGGCCAATGCGCAGGTTACTGAACATGGGGAAGGTCCTCTCCCTCGGCCATGCGACCGAGCAGAATCGCGGTTACAGGACGCAGGTCCTCGGGCACCGTCACCTTAAGGTTGTCGCGCGGGCTCTGGACGCAACGAACGCGTCCGCCCATGCGCTCAACCAGCGAAGAATCGTCGGTCCCGATAAAGCCCTCGGCGATAGCTGCGGTGTGGGCGCGCTTCATGGCGTCGACGCTAAAGATCTGCGGCGTCTGAGCGGCCCAATAGAGCTCGCGCGGCGGCGTCTCGACGATATTGTCGCCGTCGACGATCTTGAGCGTGTCGATCGCGGGCTGTCCGCACACGACACCGTCGAGGGCACGGTCGCCCATAAGCACGTCGATGGCATGGTCGATGGCCTCGGTGGTAATGAGCGGACGGGCGCCGTCGTGAATGGCAACATATTCGAAACCCGCCGGAACCGCATGCACGCCGGCACGGGTGGAATCCTGACGGGTATCGCCGGCATCGGCAAAGCTGATGGGCGTGTCATAGTCAAACGGGTCGATGGCCAGGCGGCGCATCTCGGCACGGCGCTCGGCAGGGCAAACCACGACGATGTGGCCGACCTTATCGCTACGGTCAAACGCGCGGATGGACCAGCTCATAAGCGGACGGCCCGCTACATTGACGAGCTGCTTGCCGCCGGGGTTACCAAAGCGCTGGCCGCTGCCACCGGCAACGACCACGGCGCATACGGGCGCCATTATGCGTTCCCCTGTTTGGTGCCCTTCATGCGGTACAGGGAGTCCGCAAGAATGGCAGGGTTGTTAACGCCAAAGTCGCCCAGGCGCTCCGGATCCTCGCTGATGTCGTCCATGAGCTCCTGCAACGAGCCGTACTCGTCGACGATCTTCTCGGCCACGCCGTCGCGCACGACGGACACGCGCGAAAGCGTACGCAGGCCCAGCGGCGTCATGACGGAGTCCTCGTCCAGGTCGTCGTAACCCAGAACCGCAGCCACATGCTGTGGGTCGGACAGGTCCTTAGGTGTCATGCGAGCGAGCTCGGCGCGAATCTTCTCGGCGTTTGCCTCGGAGGAATCGCTCGCGTAGTCGCGGATCATCAGGTCGTATTCGGTATCCATGCTAGAGCCCGCGAGCTGCTCGAGCTGCATCTGCACGAGCTTGCCCTGGTTGCCCAACTTGACAATGCAATCCTTAAGCTCGGTCTTTGCCTGCTGCATGATCTCGAAGCTCGAGAAAATACCGGTAATGTCGGCGAGCGTAACGTAGTCGTCGAGCTCAAGGGCCGTCAGGCGCAGCAGGGAGCGATCGAGCGACTGACGGGTAGTCTGGAGCGTAGCGACGAGCTGGTTGACCGAGCTCATGATGGTAGTGACGGGCTGGATCTCGTAGCTCTTGCCGTGGACGTACACGTTGACGACGGCACGACGAGCCGAAACCGAGATCACGATGGCGTCGGTGAGCACCGACATGCGAGCGGCAGTACGGTGACGCATGCCCGTCTCACTCGTGGCGAGCGAGGGATCGGGATTGAGGTGGAAGTTGGCACGCAGGATCTGGGTGAGGTCGCCATCGATAACGATGGCACCGTCCATCTTGGAGAGCTCGAACAGGCGGTTCGAGGTAAACGAAATGTTGAGCGGGAAGCCGTCGTTACCGGCGGCGAGCACGTTTTCGGTGTCGCCGACGCAGATAAGGGCGCCCAGGTGACCGGCAATGATCATGTCGAGGGCGGTGCGGATCGGCTGACCGGGGGCAGTCAGGCGGATGGCCTGTTCCATACGCTTTTGCAGCTCGTTCTTATCCAAGGCATCGCTCCCATCGTATACGCTCCATAAACGTCAATAAGTTTCTCACGGTTTGCCCCTGTGACGCCCGCAAAATCCGATGCTTACAGAATGAGCGAACACAGCTGAGAGCCCCAATCCAAATGAGCTGCTTATGTGGTAGCATCGGGATTCGCATAAATGAGGGAGTAGTCGCGTGATCGGGTTCGCCTCCGGTGGCGCGGCAAGTCAACACACTGGCCGATGCGGCCTGGCTTGCCTTAATGAACGAGACTCGTGGCTGTGCGCGCAACGCGTACGCCACGAGTCTTTTTTGTTACTCCCCCAAGAGGTACACGCGGGCCCGCCCGCAGAGAGGGAGCCAGACTATGGGACTCGCCGAGCTCGTGCTGCTCGCCGTTGGCCTTTCGATGGACGCCTTTGCCGTTTCCATCTGCAAGGGTCTCGGCATGAAAAAGATCAACCTTAAGGTCGCCGTAGTGCTCGGCCTGTTCTTTGGCGGCTTCCAGGCCGGCATGCCCGTGATCGGATGGGCGCTTGGCAGCCAGTTTATGGGCATCATCGGCCCCATCGACCACTGGATCGCCTTTATCCTGCTCGCCTTCATCGGCGGCAAAATGCTGTGGGAAGCCTATACCGAGGACGAGGATGAAGGCGACGACAAGGATGCCAAAAGATTGACCTGGGCGAGTACCTGATCCTCGCCATCGCCACCTCAATTGACGCGCTCGCCGTGGGTATCTCGTTTGCCGCGCTCTCGGTCGACATCGTTCCCGCTGTGTCGCTTATCGGCATCACGACGTTTATCTTCTCCGTTGCCGGCGTAGCGATCGGCCACACCTTTGGCGCGCGCTACGAAAAGCCTGCCACCATCGTGGGCGGCATCGTGCTTATCCTTATCGGCCTCAAGATTCTGCTTGAGCATCTGGGGATTTTGGCGCTGTAACGCCAAGCACAATCGCTCAAAACTCAACGCCAGCACAAGGCCTTATGCAGAGTTTTGCATGAGGCCTTTTCGTGCAGACTTTTGCATGTCATACTAGGATGCAAAAGTCTGCACGTTAGGAGATCGCCGTGGATACCCTTCCCATCACCACACCGCGCCAAGCTGGCATCTACGTGCGCCAGGCACGCGAGGCTCAGGGTCTCACCCGTGCCGCCCTCGCTAATAAGGCCGGTGTTTCGGAGCGCCTGCTCGCATCGCTCGAGCTGGGAGATGCCACGGGCATTCGGCTCGACAAGCTGTTGGCAATCTTCAATGCTCTCGGACTGGCGCTCGCCGCTCAAGGGGATATCGCCAAAACGAATAACGAGCAACCAGTCGACGCCCCGCATGCCGATTTGCAACCTTGTAGCACCCCCAGGTGCCATCACGCTCAACGTCCCTCTCATAGCCACCGTCGCTGCGCCGCCATTCCGGTTCTTGCAGACGCCCCCTTTACGTCCGAGCTCTACGACAAGGCCTTCGCCGATTTCGCCATGTCCAATCTCGGAGTCTCGATTGCCACAAGCGCATCTGCCCAAACCAAGCCCGAAGGGAGATAGCCAATGGCCAGAAAAACGCTTCGGACTATTATTTGCGGCGTACCCGCAGGAACGCTCATGCAAGATGAGAGCAGTCTAGTCAGTTTTGTCTACGATCAAGATTATGACGGGCCAGCCCTATCGACCAACATTCCCATATCAAATCGCACATACGGCCAACAGGTCATGAATCCGTACTTGTTTGGTCTTCTACCCGACAGCGAGGATCAGCGAAAGGCGATTGCTGCCGAATTCGACGTTAGACCCAACAATGCCGTTGCGCTACTCAGCCATATCGGACTTGACTGTCCGGGTGGAGTGCAGTTTTGCGCCGAAGAAGACGTCAACGCCGTCTTGCATCGCACCAGCGAATACCGCCCTATAGGCGATCACGAGATTGCACTGCGACTCAAGTCAATCAGAGATGACCGCAATGCATCGTGGATGGGTCTAGATGAAAGTTGGTCACTCGGAGGCAATCAGGGCAAGTTCGCGCTCGCGTTCATAAACGGCCGCTGGTGCGAATGCATGGGCTCCTCGCCCACGACGCATATTTTCAAAAATGGCGTTATCGGATTTAAACTCGAGGCTCTCAATGAGTTTGTCTGCATGAAAAGCGCCCAGCGCGCCGGTATCGCAACGGCAAACGTCGAATATCGTATGTTTGAGGACGAACCTGCCCTCATTGTTGAGCGCTATGACCGCGTGAAAGTCAAAGACGGAACGATCAGGCGTCTACACCAAGAAGACCTCTGTCAGGCCCTTGGAGTGATGCCCGCACAAAAGTACACGGCAGACGGCGGCCCGACCGCACGCGATATTCAGGAACTCCTCGTCAATACGAGCCACCATCAACTTAACCTGTATCTGTTTACGCAGATACTTTTCTTTAACGCCATCATCGGCGCACCGGACGCGCATGCGAAGAACTATTCCCTGCTTCTCGGAAACGGCGGCACAGCTATGATGGCCCGTATGTATGACGTTGCATCGGGGCTGGCATACGAACGTATGCGGCGAAAAGCGCGCCTTGCCATGAGCGTTGGCGGCGAAAATCGTGTGGGGCGCATCGGTCCAGGCGCTATCCGCCGATACCACGGTATGGGCGACCCCGCGCTGGAGGCGGCGCTCACCGATGCCGGGCTATCCGAGAAGTTTTGCTTTGCGACCATGATGGACCTCGCCTACGAGGTACCCATTTGCATGGAAGAGGTCATGGACGAATACGCCGACCTGCCCGGCATGGCGGACCTGCGCGAGCATATGCTCGGCCCCGTCCGCGAAAACTGCCAGCGCACCCTCGACCTCATCAGGGCAGAAATAGACTAGGTGGCCGTAATTTCGCAATTATCAAACAAAAGAGAGGGGGCACCCGTCGCAAAAGCTCGGATGCCCCCTCTCATAATGTCATCTGCAATCCGCTAGCACGTGGCTCGGACTGCTGCTAGCGCGACCTTTACGCAGCGAGACGCTTGAGGACGTCGATGAGCAGCTCGTAGAAGCGCTCGGCAGAAGCGAGCTCCATGCTCTCGTCCGGGGTGTGGACATCGGAGAGCGTCGGGCCCACGGCGATGGCGTCCAGGCCGTGCAGGGCCTCGGCAAACAGGCCGCACTCAAGGCCGGCGTGAATGGACTCGATGCGCAGCTCGGAGCCAAAGAGCTCGCGATAGCTCTCGACGAAGATGTCGCGGACCGGCGAATGCTCGGCATAGCTCCAGCCGGGATACTCGAACTCAAACTTGGCGTCGAATCCCAGGACATCGGCCAGCGTCTGCAGGCGGTCCTTGAACTCGTTCTGCAGCGAGGTGATCGAGGAGCGCGGGGACAGCATGATCTTGACCTGGTCGTCAGAGGTGGCAACCACGCCGATGTTGGAGGAAACCTCGACGGAGCCGTCGGTGGCGACGTTGCGGCGGATCACACCGTTGGGGGCAAGACGCAGAGCGCGAATAAGGGCAAGTGCGGACTTCTCGTCCATGGCCTCGACCTCAGTGTTGTCGGCAATCTCAACCGTGCAGGTAAAGCCGGGGTCGAAGACCTCGAGCTCGGCAGTAACGTCGGCGATGATGCCCTTTGCGATCTGGGCCGCGGCCTCGGCGGCAGCGTGGTCGGCGTAAACCAGCTCGGCCTTGCACTCACGGTTGATGGCGTTGTCCTTGGTGCCGCCGTTAAAGCTAACGATGGCGGGCTCGCCGGCAACCATCAGGCGGTCGATGATGCGGGCCATGATGAGGTTGCCGTTGCCGCGCTCCAGGTTGATGTCGGAGCCGGAGTGACCGCCCAGCAGGCCGGAGATGTCGAGCGTGAGGGTGCTACCGGTCTTGTGCTCGCGCGCGATCGGGCAGGTGTAGGTAACGACGACGCCGCCGGCGCAACTGACGGTGGCCACGCCCTCCTCCTCGGAGTCAAGGTTAATCATGGTGCGGGCGCTGATCTGGGACTTGTCGAGCGTCTCGGCGCCAACCAGGCCGGTCTCCTCGTCGGTGGTGAACACGCACTCGAGGGCGGGGTGAACGATCGAATCGTCATCGAGAACAGTGAGCATCAGAGCGACAGCAATGCCGTTGTCGGCGCCCAGGGTGGTACCGTTAGCGGTGAGGACGCCGTCCTTGACGACCAGGTCGATACCGTCGGTCGTAAAGTCGTGCTCAACGGAGCCCAGCTTGTCGCACACCATGTCGATGTGGCCCTGCAGCATCACGGTCGGGGCATTCTCGGCGCCGGCAGATGCGGGCTTGCGAATGATAACGTTGTAGACCTCGTCCTGATACACATCGAGGCCGCGCTCCTTGGCAAACGCAACCAGGAAATCGCTGATGCCCTTCTCGTTGCCAGACCCACGGGGGATCGCGCTGACCTCCTCAAAGAAATGGAACAGCTGGGCGGGCTCGTAGCCGGTAATCTTGTAGTCCATGGTGCCTCCTTGGCGCAACTGGTTAGACAGTAAGACATGCGACTTGTATATTCCCAGACTTTGCGTGCATAAACCAGTCGAAAACGCCGAGCGCCCTCGCATCATCGGCTAACGGCGAGGAAACGCCACTTTATCAAGATAAAGCAGGCTAAACGGGCAGAGGGAAGGGATCGCTGGTCTCTCTAACCAACCTCAACGCCTGTTCGACGTTTATGCATACACCATTGGTATGTTTAATGAGGTTTTTGTCCTCGGTCACCACGTAATCGGCATCGACGCGATTAGCAACGCCCAGCATAAGGTCGTCCTCAAAGTCGTTGTGATGATACTTGAACACAAAGGAGTCGAAGACCTCGTCTGCACCGACCGAGGCAATAATCGACTTTTGCCGAATCAGGCGAACACACGCCCACGCTGTCTCGACGGCACCGGCGATGGCTTCTGGAGTGAGAGCCCCCTCACGGCGGGCGTCGGCCTTCATCGTCCTTCCCAGAATGTAATAGACGTCTTTGACAGACAGGGAGGACGAGAAGAGGACGATATCCTCCGCTTCCGCCGCGCGAGAAAGGAGCTCGACTATCGGCCTGGTCGCATTCGTACGAGCGAGAAAGTAATCTAGCCAGACGTTCGTGTCGATCAACAGCTTGAGCACACGTTTCGTTCCGACGCCGCTCATAATTCGATCCAATCGCTGAATCTCTCGCTCATCATTTGATCGTATAACTCGTCGTAATCAAAGGCTTCATCGGGGCTCGGCCTCTGAATCGAGAACCGCTCATAGAAATTCGAAATTAACGCAGCCCCTTCCGAGACGCGGGACGAACTCGCCTTCGATCGTATGTCGTCAGGCAGGACTTCGTCATCATTCTTTTTTGCGACGGGCATATGACCGTTCTCGGTCAAGTACTGCCACAGCTCCCTCACAGCTTGTGACGGCGTCATGCCGATATGCGCCAGCACGGCGTCCCCAGCCTCTTTGAGCTGGCGATCTATACGCACGTTCATCTGAACTGGCCGCGTGTCGAGTATTGATGTAGGCATATCAACTCCTTTGCTATACTGAATCTCAATTTCAGTATAGCACGGCAGATTGAAGCACATTTCAATAGAAACGGGGGCGCCTCCTTATCGGAAACGCCCCCGTTATACAGGGTATGTTTAATCCCTACAGCGCGCCGGAACCGGCTTGCATCATGCCGCCGGGGCCCGAGGTCACGCCGCCGCTCACGGGCGCGGCGTTGCCGGTGTGCGGTGCCGCCGGAGCGGTATCGCCACCGAGCGTGCCCGCCGGACGCGGTGCCGGGATCTCGCCTGTGCCGTGGCTAAAGACAAACTTGCCATCGGCCACGTCGCACAGGACGGTATCGCCCTCGCCCCACTCGCCGGCCAGAAGCTCCTCGGACAGCGGGTCCTCGATGAGCTTTTGGATGGCACGGCGCAGCGGACGCGCACCGTTGGTGAGGTCGGTGCCCTCGGCCACGATCTTGTCATAGGCCGCATCGGTGAGCTTGATGTTCATACCGTTGGCAATCAAACGCTGACGCAGATCGTCCACCAGCAGGTGCGCGATCTTGGTGAGATTCTCGCCCGAGAGCTTCTGGAACACCACAATGTCGTCGATGCGGTTAAGCAGCTCGGGGCGGAACAGGCGCTTGAGCTCGCCCATCGCGCGGCCGCGGATCTCACTCGACGTGAGGCCCTGCTCGCCGGTGGTGCCAAAGCCAACGCTCGCATCCTGCGCGATCTCGCGGGCACCCACGTTTGACGTCATGATGATCACCGTATTGCGGAAGTCAACCGTCTTGCCCTGGCTATCGGTCAGGCGGCCCTCCTCCAGCACCTGCAGCAAGATGTTGAAGATATCGGGGTGCGCCTTCTCGATCTCGTCGAACAGCACGACCGAGTACGGGTGGCGACGAACGGCCTTGGTGAGCTGGCCGCCCTCGTCGTGACCGACGTAACCCGGAGGGCTACCGATGAGCTTGGAGACCTCGAACTCGCTACCGAACTCGGACATGTCGAAGCTGATGAGCGCATCCTTGCTGCCAAAGAGGTACTCGGCGAGCGTCTTGGCGAGCTCGGTCTTGCCCGTGCCGGTGGGACCCAGGAAGATAAAGCTGCCGCCGGGGCGACGCGGATCCTTGAGCGGCGAGCGGCTGCGGCGCACGGCCTTGGCAACTGCCTCGACAGCCTCATCCTGACCGATGATGCGCGTCTTGAGCACGCTTTCAGCCTGCAGCAGGCGACGACTCTCGCTCTCGGTAAGCGAGGACACCGGCACGCCCGAAGTCACGGACACGATGTCGGCGATCTGAGAGACATCGATGGTGAGCGGGCTGGCGTCGAGCTCGGCCGTCCAGGCGGCCTTGGCCTCGGCGAGCTCAATCTCGGCGGCCTTCTGCTGCTCGGTGATCTCGGCTGCCTTGTTCATGTCGTCGCTCTCGGTGGCCTCCTGCGCGGCGGCCTTAAGCTCCTCCACGCGATGCTCGGCCTCACGCACCGGCTCGGGCGCGCGATTCGCGGCGATGCGGGCGCGGGCACCAGCCTCGTCGATGAGGTCGATGGCCTTATCGGGCAGGAAGCGATCCTGGATGTAGCGGTTGGAAAGGTTCGCAGCAGCCTCGATAGCACCCTGCGTATAGCGCACATGGTGGTGTTCCTCGTAACGCGGCTTGAGCGCGGTCAGGATCTTGACCGTGTCCTCGACGCTCGGCTCCTCGACATCGATGGTCTGGAAGCGACGCTCGAAGGCCGGGTCCTTGGTGAGATACTTGCGGAATTCCTCGGCCGTGGTGGCGCCGATAATCTGGAAGGCACCGCGCGCGAGCACCGGCTTGAGCATGGAGCTCGCGTCGATGGAGCCCTCGGCAGAACCGGCACCGATGATGGTGTGCATCTCATCGATAAACAGGATGACGTCGTCGGCCTCGGTGGCCTCCTGGATCACGTTCTTGAGGCGCTCCTCAAACTCGCCGCGATACTTGGCGCCCGCCACGAGGCCCGGCAGGTCGAGCGTCCAGATATTCTGGTTCATGAGGTTCTCGGGCACGTTGCCGGCTGCAATCTGCTGAGCCAGGCCCTCGACGATGGCCGTCTTGCCCACGCCGGGGTCGCCCAGAATGAGCGGGTTGTTCTTGGTGCGGCGCGAAAGAATTTCCATCATATGCTGGACTTCCTTTTCGCGACCAATTACAGGGTCGAGCTCGCCGTCGCGCGCCTTCTGCGTGAGGTTGGTCGCGAACTGCTTAAGCGTATCGGTGCCATTCCCCTTTTGCTGAGAGGCATCCGAGCCGCTAAAGAACGGCAGGCCCGCACCGGGACGACCAGCACCGGCGCCGGCGAGCGGACGCTTCTTGTCCTGGTCCTTGGCGGTGAGTTTTTCGATAGCCTTTTTGATGGAGGCGGACGACACACCCAGGCGCATGAGGATGTCCATGGCCATGCCGTTGCCCTCTTCGACGATACCGATCAGCAAGTGCTCGGTCGACACGTAGGTCTGGTTGTTCTCACGCGCCACGCGGAATGAGCGCTCCATCACGCTAATGACGAGCGGTGTAAAGGCGAGCTTGGCAGCCTCAGTCTCCTCGCTGGGCTCGGGGACCGTGGTCTGGACCTCTTTGAGAGTATCCATGATGTCGTCGTAGGAGATATCAAGCGAGCGCAGTGCCTCGGCGGCAATGCCCTCGTCCTCCTTGGCAAGCGCGAGCAGCAGGTGCTCGGTGCCCACCTTATTTGAATGAAGATCGAGCGCCTCCTGTTTGGCCATCGACATGACCTTGCGCGCTCGATCGGTAAATCTATCTAACATGCTCGTTTCCTTACATGAGTTCATCGAAATCAAAACGCCCGCCCGTCGGCGGCGCTTTTGTCTCTTTACCCACAGGTTGTCTATGTTAACAGCTGGAGGAATATCTATAAACCCGGCTCACATGAATGCAGGTTATGACCGCATCGCGGGACTCACCGCGCGATGCGCGACAGGCGCCCCGCAAGAGAAACCCTAGGCGTCTTTCACCACGTCGGGACTCGTCGCACGCGATGCGCGATAGGCATCGGCCTCCTTGGAGACGCGTTCGAGCAGCTCGGATGTATCGACGCCCTCGACTTGCGCGACCGTTTCCACCGTCTGCATGGCGACCGCCCTCAGGTACGCGCACGCGCTGTCCCCCAGCTGCTCGAGGTCTATCTCCTCGCCGCCCTCCCGGGCAAAGCCGACCGCCATCACAAAGTCCATGATGCCCGAGACCAGAAAGCCCACCGCAAAGCTCGAATCCGCCTTGAGCTCTTCTCCGTCGGGGTGGACGATCTCTCTCACGCGGTCGATGATGATCGTATGGATGCCCTGTACGACCTGCTCGGCGGCACCCGCCCTCATGGTGATGACGATGCGCCGCAGCAGGCAGCGGACGTCGCGCCGGTCGAACGCCGAAAGGTCGCCCTCGCTCGAAAAATGCCAGAGGGCATCGGTGATGAGCTCGTTATCCTGTAGCAGTTGGGCTATGGCGATGGCGACGAGTTCATCGAAATCGTGAAAATAGTAGTAAAACGTTCCGCGATTGCACCGGGCGGCGCGGGTCACCTCGCCAACCGACAGCTCGAAGATGCTGTTGTTCTCGATGAGCTCCCAAAACGCCTCGATGATACGGGTGCGTGCATCGGGCGCATCGGCGTCCTTACGCGGTCTCGCCATGCGCCTCACCGCACCCCTGCGCCTTGGCGTTCATGATGAGCATCTGAAGACGGTTCTCCACGTTGGCGAAGCTCACGTCGGGATCGTAGTCGAGCGGCAGGAACTGCGCCGTGGGATACTGCTCCTTGAGCGCATGGATGAGCCCGCGCCCCACGACATGGTTGGGCAGACACCCGAACGGCTGCAGGATCACGAAGTTGCGGCAGCCGCGCTTGGCGTGCTCGAGGATCTCCGCCGGAATCAGCACGCCCTCGCCCGCATCGAACGTATGGTGCAGGATCTTATCGCTCGCGCGCACGAGCTCGGGCATGCGCGTCGGCGGCTCGTAGAGCGGGCTCGCCGCGCCCAGGCGGTCGCAACGGTCGTGCGCGAGCTCGAACAGGTTGTCCGCCGTGGCGTACCAGGCCTTTTCGGGCAGCGACAGGTCGACGTGGAACTCGCGCGACTGCGCATGCTTGTAGAAATAGGTCTTGCGGATCACGTCGGTCATGCGCGCCTCGATGACCTCGAGCCCGTTGTCCTCGAGGTAGCGCTCGATCTCGTGGTTGGCGCCGAGATGGAAATTGAGCAGGTACTCGCCCACGATGAGAACGGTCGGATGCGGGTTCGAGCGGTCGTACGGAACGGCGTCCATGATCGCAAGCGCGCGTTTGAAGCCCGTCGCCTGGCCTCTCAGCCCGGAGCGCTCCATGCCCTCGATAACCTCATCGAGCGCGCGGTCGAACGCAGCGTCCGCCGCGCCCTTCTCGAGCTCGTAGGGACGGATGCGCCTAAGCATGGCCTCGAGGGCATCGATCATGGGAAGACCGTAGGCGATCTGGATGCTCGGGCCAAGGCCGAGCTTGAAGCCCGGATGCGCATTGTGGGCATCGACGTCGTCGTTGGTGAGCACCGGGACATAGTCGTATCCCGCGTCGTCGAGCGCGCGGCGCAGCAGGGGCATGTAGTGCGTCAGGCGGCAGTCGCCGATATACTTGCCAGTCACCACGGCGACGTCGTGCGGGTCGTACTTACCGCTCTCGAGTGCCGCGAGCGCCTCGCCGATCACGATTTGCGCGGGGAAGCAGATGTCGTTGTGCACATAGCGTTTGCCCAGGCGGATGGCATCCTCGCGCCCGATATCAAGGGCCTCGGCGCGCACGCCCTGATTGCGCATCGCCGCGGTCATGAGCCTGCAGAACGCATGGGAGGTGTTGGGGACCAGCGCGATCTTGTCGTGCCGGTCGCGCTTGGTGTACTTGACCTTATACGGGTCGTCGAGCGGATGGACCGCGTGCACCCGGGCGCCCTCGGCACGCTCCTCCGCGCGACGACGGTTGACCGACTCGATAAACGAACGCACGCGAATGCCCATGGGACCGGCGACGTCGCTCTCATCGAGCTTGATCATCATCGGAACCTTGGAGCCCATCTCGCCCATCATGCGCGCGATCTCGTCGGTGAGATACGCATCGTGGCCGCAGCCGAAGCTGCCCATCTGCACGAGCTCGAGCTCGGGCGTCGATGCGACGATGACCGCGCACGACAGCATGCGCGCATGGTAGTTGTTCACGATGTCGATGCGGCTGTTGGAAAGATCGACGTTGTAGACCCCCGGCACCGCATCGGGCGTCAGCACGGGGATGCCGCGCTCAGAGAAGAGCTTGGGCAGCCCGTGGTTGACCAGCGGGTCGTTGTGGTACGGGCGCGAAGCGATCACCACCGCGTAGCCGCCGTCCTCGCGCACGTTCTCGAGCACCTGCCTGCCGCGCAGCTGCAGCTGGTTCTCAAACGTCTGCTGCGCGCGGTCCGCCTGCTCGGTCGCCTTGGCAACCAGGTCGGCATCGATATCGAAGGTCTCCTTGCACCACGCCTTGAGCTGGCGGTTTCGGTCGCCCTCGTCGTACCAGTGGAACAGCGGCGTATCGAACGGAACGCCGAAACGCTCCTCCGGGTTATCGGAATTGCGCATCACGTAGGGGTATCCCTTTACGACGGCGCACATCCACTCGCTGGTAGAGGCGGTGTTTTCGGTGGGCACCGTCGTGATGATGGGCATGAAGATGCGGTCGACGCCGGCGTCGACGAGATTGCGGATGTGCCCGTGGACGAGCTTGGCCGGGAAGCACACGGTGTCGGATGTGACGTGCGCCAGACCGCGCTCGTACATCGCCTTGGTGCTGCGTCCCGAGACGCGCACCTTAAAGCCGAGCGTGCTGAAGAACGTCGACCAGAACGGCATGGTGTCCCAGAACTCGAGCACACGGGGAATGCCGATCGTGACATCGCGCCCCCCGCAGACGGGAACCGTGGGGTACGACTCGAACAGCAGCTTCTCGCGGTCGACAAAGAGATTGGGGGCAGCCGCGGTCCGGTCGCGCCCCGTGCCGGGTGCCTGTGCCTCGCAAGTACCCTGCGGACGCAGCTCCTCCGCCGCGGGAACCTCGCGCACGAGCTCATCCCATGAGATGGCGCCGCCGCGCGGGCAGCGATTGCCCGTGACGTAAAGCGAGCCGTCGCCAAATGCCACGACCGCGCGCTGGCAGCGGTTGTTGCACCGACGGCAGGTAACGCCGCCGAACTCGCGATGCTCGAAGCGCTCCACGGCATCGAGCCCGATAAACGACGTGCCGGCGTCGCCCTTGCGGCATTCCTCGCGCGCGAGCAGGGCGATACCGATAGCGCCCATCAGCCCCGGGTGGGGCGCACGCGTGACGGGTTTGCCCAGATACTGCTCGAATGCGCGCAGCACCGCGTCGTTTCGGAACGTGCCGCCCTGGACGACGACTTTGTCGCCCAGACGGTTGAGATTTGAAACGCGAATGACCTTGGTGAACACGTTCTCGATAATCGAACGGCAGAGACCGGCCATGATGTCGCCCGGACCCTTACCGCGCCGCTGCTCGGAAACGACGCTGCTGTTCATGAACACCGTGCAGCGGCTGCCGAGAACGGCGGGGGCTTTGGACGAAAATGCCTCGGTCGCGATATCCTCAACGGCTATTCCGAGGTTTTTGGCAAAACCCTCGAGGAACGAGCCGCAGCCCGCAGAGCACGCCTCGTTGACGACGATATCGGTCAGCACGCCGTGGTTGAGCCAGATGGCCTTCATATCCTGTCCGCCGATGTCGAGCACGAAGGTCGCATCGGGAACGCATGCGCACGCGGCGCGGGCGTGCGCGACCGTCTCGACCGTATGGTAGTCGGCGTGGAACGCGCGCGCGAAAAGCTCCTCGCCGTATCCCGTGGTGCCCACGGCATCGATCGCAAGCGTGACTCCCGCTGTCTCCCAGCGGTTCTTCAAGCTGACAAGACCCTGTTGGGCGACGTCGAGCGGTCTGCCGTTATTAGACGCGTAGAACGAATCGACAAGCTCACCCGCCTCATCGACCAGGGCGAACTTGGTCGTCGTGCTCCCCGAATCGATACCGAGCGCCACACGCACCGTCTCTCCGGGCGCATACGCATCCGGACCCTTTGCCGGCGTCTCTTTGCCATGGCGTGCCGTAAAATCCGCCTGCTCGGCAGGTGTGGCAAAAAAGGGCTGGGCAAGACGTCCCTCCCCGCTTGCGGGCGCGACCGTCTCGAGCTTATCCAGCCGGACAAAAGCGTCGGGAAGGTCGATCGGTTGGGACGATGCGAACATGTCGGTCAGCGACAGGGCGGCACCGCGCGCGACCATGATCTGCGGATCGCGCGGGACGATAACCTGATCGTCCGATAGATTCAGTTGCTCCCGGAACACGCGGACCAGCGTGGGGTTGTAGGCGAGCGTACCGCCCTCGAAGATTACCGGCGGCTCGATGTCGATACCCTGGGCCAGACCGCCGATCGTTTGGCGGGCGACCGCGTGAAGCGCCGAAAGCGCCAGGTCGGTGGTAGGAATGCCCTCGTTGAGCAGCGGCTGGATATCGGTCTTTGCGTACACGCCGCAGCGGCCCGAGACCTCGTGGACGGTCGTTCCCCGGCTTGCGAGCTGCTCGAACTCGCCCGATTCGGTGCCGACCCCCATGAGCTTTGCCATCTCGTCGATAAATGCACCGGTACCGCCTGCGCACGAACCGTTCATGCGCATGTCGGCAACCTCGATGTCTCCCTTATCGTTGGTGCGGAAGAAGATCATCTTGGCGTCTTGGCCGCCCAGCTCGATGGCGCAGCGCGTCTGCGGATAGAACCTGCTGATCGCGAGCGCGTTGGCGACCACCTCCTGAACGTACGAGGCGCCCAGCGCGGTCGCGATATCGCGCGCACCCGAGCCGGTCACCGCAACGCGCAGCGACTCATGGGGAAAGCGCTCGGCGAGCTCGCCGAGCATGGCGCGCACGCTCGCTGTCTGACACGCCCCGTGGCGGCGATATCCCCACCACGCCTCGGTCATATCCTCGTGCATCGCGTAAACTTTGGTCGTCGTCGACCCTACGTCCAGTCCTACTAGCAACGCCATAATGCTCCGTCTCTCGCATTTTTCCTGCTAGAGATATACCACTCTACGTAATACAACAGACTGTTGTATTTAAACTCCGTATAAAAAGCGGCTGCCGAAACGCTTCAGCAGCCGCCGAATGCACCAACAGATTGTTCTGCGCGCTAGCACGTCGGGCAACGGAGCAGCACGGGCCCTCCGGTCATGCGCACCGCTCACGCCCGCGATGTCGCCGAGAGAGCTATCCACGCTTAGGGCTCCAACCAAGCAAGTCGCCCGCGCTCAGCAGATCCCTAAGCGAGCTACTCGCACTCAGGAGCCATAGCCTGCTCCAAGAGCTCGGCATGCTCCTCCTCGAAAACCGTCCCCACAGGGAAGGCGCGACGGAAGACGAAGTGGGAAATCGGACCGGCTACCAAAAGGTTCCACGGCAGCGCCATCACAAAATTATGCGGGATGTTGATCATCCAGATCGCGGGCACGGAATACAGGTTCGCAAGGATGCCGCCGGGCATGTGCGTCAGACCCTCGCAGGCACCGTACAGCGACATGATGATGACCATGGGAACGACCATGCAGGAGCTGACGGCGAGCGTCATGGCGAGCGGCGAGCTCTTGCCCGGCGTGACCAAGTACTTAAAGGCGAAACCCTTGGCGAGCGGGCTGGCGACGAACCAGTCGCAGCACATGGCAAAAATGTAGGCAACGGGGAAGCCGAGCCACGCAGCGGCAACGACCTCGCCGTTGATGGCCCCGTGCTGCAGGGCAACGTTGTAGATGCTCATCCAGAGCACCATGCAAAAGCACATGATAAAGGTGAACAGCAGGCTCTCTCGTTTGTTGATAGGCATGAAGGGCAGATTCCTTTCTGTGTTACGCCGCGGCACCACGCAACAAAAACGGGCGGGCAAGATGGAGCTGTTGGGACTTCATCTCGCCCGCCCGTGTTACGCGCGTCTGCGACTACTTATGTGGTGGAACTACCCTAACACGAACGGCGCGCGCTTCGTAAGCGTTGAGTTTGTGGAGATGCAGGGCACCAAAACCCCCGACCCCATAAGTTGCGGTGGAATACGGACTGTTTTGACCCTTTAAGCAACAATTCAGTCCCTATTTCACCGCAACTCATTTGGTGCAAAGTAACCTGTCCCCCTTGCACCAATTAGCTGGTATGGCGCCAGCGAGGGTCGGTGAGGGTTCTCGCCACGCCCAAGCCAACGGGCAGAAACGCCACGATGAGCACTGCGCGCACAAACCAGCCGAGCATGTTGACCGTGTCGAAGGTGCACATGTAATACATAGAGCGATAGAGATACAGACCGGGCACCATAATGACAATCGAAGGCACCGTGAGGGCGATGCGCGGGTAGGTGAGCTTGACTTCGGCCAAGCTTGCCAGCAGACCCGATACCAGCGCGCCGATAAACGCTGCTGCCTCGGGAGGCATTCCCGTGCTGAGGCCCAGGAAGGGAATCATCGTCGGCGCATCGACAAGGGTCAGACGCAGGGTATTGGACACGGCGCCGATCAACCCAGCTGCCGCGGCCATCTTTACCGGGCTGTTGAACATCACCGAGAAGCCGAATACGCCAACGAAGCTCATCACCACGCGCAGGAGCGTAAGGGCAAGCGGCGAAAGGCCCAGTGGGGCAAAGTCGTCCGGCGCCAGGCCAACACACTCGGCAACCATCCAACCTACGAGCGTCGCCATCACAATAATCGATACGGCATATGAAAGGCGCTCGATACCGCTTCGCATGTCGAGCTTGGCGATGTCGAGGCCCGCCGTAATGAGCGGAAAGCCGGGAATCACAAAGAGCATGGCGCCGATATAGCCTTCTTGGTGCGACATTGCCCCCGGTATGACCTGGCCAAGGCCGAGCAATGCCAGCAGATACGAAACGCAAGCGAGCGCAACGCCGGTCGTCAGCGCGCTGAACTGACCAAGGCCTTGCTTGAGAATATGGGAGCGGGCAAAGTTGCCGACACCCGCGCCCACAAACGCGCAGGCCATCTCGATAGGGCCGCCGCCGAGCAAAAAGACGAAGGCGCCGCAAGCACAAGCTGCCGCAAGGCCCTGTTGCCAGGGAGAGTAATCGGGTTTTGAACTCTCAACGGTCTTGAGCATCTCGTGGTATTCGTGCACGGTAAACCGGCGCCCATACGTCTCGATTTCCTTTAAGAAGCTCTCCATCATCCAAATGCGATGGGTATTGACTCCCGTTGTGGGCAGGCTGACAACCTCGTTAAAGCAGTGGCCATCTTCGATGCAGGTGCACTCAAACGACAGAAGACTTAAGTCAACGTGGATGGTGACACCGAGTACGGCGGCAACACGATTCATGGTATCGCGCACGCGCCAGGCACCCGTTCCGCTTGCCAGCATAAGCATGCCGGTGCGGCAGATGATGGATGATTTATCGGTGAGCGGCGCATCGACGGCAAGCTCATCGCCTGCCGTCACGATCTGGTGCCAGTCAGTTTTCATATGGAGCGCGCCGGCACGAACGCCGTGGTGCATGGGGGCTCTCGAAAGCAGCGAGTCAAGGCGCGAAGGCTGTGGGGGCTCCGTTGATTCGTCCTCAACCTCATCAGTCTCTTCATCGACCAGATCAAAGGAATCAAGCGGCGCTGGCTCGCGACGGTCGATCAGCTCCTCGTCCTCATCATCAAAGTAATTGAACTGATCGAGCATGTCCTCTTCGATTGAACGCTCGCTCGCGTCGTCCATATAGACGCTCCCTTCCTACCGACTAACCCCCATCCTAGGCAGCAACGGCTAAAGGAAACATAAAAGAGACGGCTGTCATGCGAGCCATGTGCACAATAGCCGTTGGGTAGTCGTTTAAGAACGTCCCCAATGACTACATCGATGTTCTAAGTGTCAACCAAGTCAACGCCGCAGATAGAGGACGGACAGCGAGCGGCGTCCAGAGCGAACAAGTTGGCATGAAAAAGGCAAGGCATAGACCTTCTGGTCATGCCTTGCCTTTTGAATGACAAATTGTCGCTCTGGGCGGCGCGCAGCGTCGAGCGGTTACGGCGTTTGGTAAAACGCCGTAACCCCCTAGTACATCTTTGCGCCGGCGGGGATGGAGGCGTCGAGCTGGATCAGGTTGAGGCGCTCCTCGCCCTCCTCCTCGTGGACAGCGCTGATCAGCATGCCGCAGCTGGGAATACCCATCATCTTGCGCGGAGGCAGGTTGGTGATGGCGAGCAAGGTCTTGCCGACCAGGTCCTCGGGCTCGTAATAAGCGTGAATACCGGAGAGGATAGTGCGGTCGGTACCGGTACCGTCGTCGAGCGTAAAGTTCAGCAGCTTCTTGGACTTCTTGACGGCCTCGCATGCCTTGACCTTCACAGCGCGGAAATCGCTCTTGGAGAAGGTATCAAAGTCGACGAACTCCTCAAACAGCGGCTCAACGGCGATCTTGGAGTAATCGAGCGTGGGCTTAAGCGACGTAACGAATGGGCTCGCGGCGTTGCCGGCCTCGGCAGCCTTGGCGGCAGCGGCACCGGACTGGAAACCCTTCTCGGGCTTCATGTGCGGGAACAGCAGGACGTCGCGGATAGAAGCCTGGTTAGTAAGCAGCATGACCACGCGGTCGATACCAATGCCAATGCCGCCCGCGGGAGGCATACCGTACTCGAGGGCGCGCACGTAGTCCTCGTCGTACTCCATGGCCTCGTCGTCACCGCCGGCCTTCTCGGCCATCTGAGCGGCAAAGCGCTCGGCCTGGTCGACCGGGTCGTTGAGCTCAGAGAACGCGTTGGCGTACTCGTGACCGGCAATAACCAGCTCAAAGCGGTGCGTCAGGCGCGGGTCGTCCTCAAAGCGCTTGGCAAGCGGGCTGACCTCGATGGGGTAATCGCACACGAACGTGGGGTTGACGATGGTGTCCTCGCCCAGCTCATCGTAGATCTCGGCGATAATCTTGCCGGCGGTCCACTCGGGCTTAATCTCCAGGCCCTTCTCGCGCGCGGCGGCAGCAAGCTCCTCGACCGGCGTGTCGATGGTGACCTGCTTGCCGAGCACGTCGGAGACGATGTCGGTCATGGGACGGCTGGCCCACTCACCAGAAAGGTCGATGGTCTGGCCCTGGTACTCGATGACCTCGGGGTTGCCGATGGCCTTGTTAGCCGCCTTAATGACACCCTGGGCGAGCGCCTTCATGCCCTCGAGGTCGGAGAAGGCACGGTAGGCCTCCATCGTGGTGAACTCGGGGTTGTGGGTAAGGTCCATGCCCTCGTTACGGAAGATGCGGCCGATCTCGAACACGCGCTCAAAACCACCGACGATGCAGCGCTTGAGGTGCAGCTCGGTGGCAATACGCAGGTAGCACTCCTGATCGAGCGCGTTGAAGTGGGTAATGAACGGCTTGGCCGTGGCACCACCCTGGATGGTCTGCAGGATGGGGGTCTCGACCTCCATGTAGCCGTCGGACTCCATAAAGCGACGGAAGGTGGAGAGAATCTGCGAACGCTTACGGAAGGTCTCACGAACGTCGTCGTTGGCGATCAGGTCGACATAGCGCTGGCGATAGCGGGTCTCCTTGTCGGAAAGACCGTGGAACTTCTCGGGCAGCGGACGAACGGCCTTGGAAAGCAGGGTCGCGCTCTCAGGGGCAACGGAAAGCTGGCCGCGCTTGGTGCGCACGACCACGCCGGTCACGCCCAGGATGTCGCCCAGGTCGAGGGCCTTGAGCGTATTCCAGGCAGCCTCGTCCATGTCGTTGATGCGGCAGAACAGTTGAATCTCGGCAGTCGCATCGCGCACGACGATGAACATGATCTTGCCCTGACCGCGCTTGGCGACCACACGGCCGGCAATCTTCACGACATCCTCGGTGTCCTCACCATCGGCAAGATCGGCGTACTTAGCCTCGATATCGGCGACGTAGTCCTCAAGCTCAGAGTGCTCAGGATAGGGGTTCTGGCCCGCCTCGAACAGGGCGGCGCGCTTGACCAGGCGGGTGGCGCGCTCGTCGTTGAGCGTCGATGCCTGATCGGCGGCGTTCTGGTTCTCTGCCATAAGTTAGCTCCTCAAACTAAAACGCTCCCCAGGATTCGGTCCCAGGGAGCGAAAACATACCTTTACGCGGGACCGTGGTCTAGCGTGCGATCTTGGCGATGGTGTAGACGCGAGTCTTGCCGGAAGGCGTAACGACCTCGACGGAATCGCCCTCGCCGTGACCAATGATGGCGTGACCGACCGGAGACTCGTTGGAAATCTTGTGCTCGAGCGAGTTGGTCTCGGTGGTACCGACGAGCGTGACTTCCATGACCTCGCCGTTGGGATCAATCAGCGAAACGGTGGAACCGATGGAGACGGTCAGGTCGCCCGTGGTGGCAGCAACCTGAGCGTTGGCAAGAATGGCCTGGATCTCGGCGATACGAGCAGCATTCTGGGCCTGCTTGTCCTTAGCGGCGTCGTACTCGGAGTTCTCCGAAAGGTCGCCGAACGCGCGGGCTTCCTTGATGTCCTCGACGATCTCCTTGGCGTAATCGCCCTCACGCCAAGCGAGCTCCTCGACGAGCTTCTGGCGGCCCTCAGCGGTCAGTACGATCTGGCTTGCGTCCATACGGATATCTCCCCAACTCTGATCAAACAATCAACTGTCAACAAAACGAAAAAGACCGGCTAGCCTGCGGGCAAGCCGGTCAGGTGCTCACCCCAAAGGGATGGGACTACTCTGCGTCCGCGTCGCTGTCCTCTGCCTGCTTCTTCTTGGCAGCAGCGAGCTTGGCCTCGAGCTCAGCGATCTCCTTGTCCTCCTCGGACTGCTCGACCACGACCTCCTCGGCCTGCTTGGTCTCGGCCTTATCGTCGCCCTCCATACCCTCACGGATATTCTTGACGGTAGAGCCGAGGGACTTGCCGAGCTTCGGCAGGTTCTTGGGCCCGAAGATAATCAGGACAACGACGAGAATAATGATGAGCTCAGGAGCCCTCAGTCCAAACATGTAGACCTCCACAATACAGCGAGACAAGCTCGAATGAGTATACCGCGGGTATCGCGGTATCACAACACTAGCTAAAAAAAGGGACCGCAAGAAGCGGTCCCTCCTCATGCTCTGGTCGGGTTGACTGGATTTGAACCAGCGACCCCTGCGTCCCGAACGCAGTGCTCTACCAAACTGAGCCACAACCCGTTAGCTCGACTATAGTAACAAAGATTTTCGCCGCGTGCTAGAGAAATTTTTATTTCTTTGGCGCGTCGATTTGAACCGTGTTGGGAATAAGCTCAGTCGCGCAGGCCCACCAGCCATTTTGCTGGGCAGCATCGGCAAGCCTTTCGGCCGTGGCAGCGGTGTCGCAAATGGCAAACGAGCAGGCACCCGATCCGCACACATCTACAGCAACGGTTCCGTCCTGTTTACGCAGCCAGTCGAGAACCGTTTGAATCTGCGACTCCATCTGTGCGGAAATGACACCAAGGTTGTTATGGATGAGTGCATATGCCGTCTCGGCATCACCAGCACGCAAGGCAGAAGCTATCGCGCCGGGCTTGTCCGCAGGCACCGAGGCCTCGTCAAAACGTCGATAGGCTTCAATTGTCGAAACACTTGCCTCGCGCGGCTTGACCAGCACGACGGGCGTCGCGGGCAGCGCGGGGTACTCAGTTGCCAGCACGTCCCCCCCACCTACGTAGAACGCAGGACTCGCGTGCAAAAAGAACGGGACGTCAGCACCAATGCCTCGCGCAATATCGTCGAGCGCTGGGTCGGTGCGATCAATGCCCCAGAGCTCCGCCAAGGCGACAATGACCGCGGCCGCATCCGTCGAGGGGCCGCCCAAGCCGGCGCACAATGGAATGCGCTTCTCAATCGTCACGCAGATGTTTGCCTCGCGACCATAATGCTCGGCCATAGCAACCGCAGCCCGATACGCCGTATTCTTTTGCATGGGAAAATCTGATGCCGGAACCGTCTGGACGGTCAGCGCCTGCGCCGGCGTGACCGTCACGGTATCGGAAAGACCGACGGCCGCCATCAGGGAATCGACCCTGTGGTAGCCGCGGTCATCGCGCTCGGTATGAACCCCCAGGTAGAGGTTAATCTTTGCCGGCGCGGAAAGAGTCAGGGACCAATCGGTCACCGTTAATGCTCCTCGAGCTGATTGCCGAGCGGGGTAAAGATATGCTCGCCGCTCTCGGGGTCGAACAGCTCGACCTGACCGGTGAGGACATCGATGTACTGGTAGGACTGACGCGACTTGCGACCGCGACGCTCGTCGACCTCGACGATAAAGACGGCGGGGTGGACGCTCTTGATGGTGCCCATGCGCTCGACAACGCGGGTGCGGCCCATGTTGGCCTTCACCTTGACGCGATCGCCCACCATATCGGTCAGCTTCTCGTGGATGTCGTCGACGTGATTGACTTCCATCTCTTCCATGAACAGGGCCTCCAGAAGGTGCAATTCAAAAAGGGGATAATACCCCTAAGATAGACAAAACTCTAATACTATAGCACCCTGTTGTGGCCATACGCAAGTAGCTAAATAAGCCCCGTCCCAAATACGTACCAGACGACAACCTCGCATGACCAGTTGTTACGCGGTTTGGTAAAACCGCGTAACCTAAAGGTTGTCGGTGTCCAAGACGATGGTGAATGGGCCGTCGTTGACCAGGTCGACCTTCATGTCGGCGCCAAAGATACCGTGCGCCACATGCTCAACGTCCTCGTGCACAAGCGTCAGGAAGTACTCGTAGAGCTCGTTGGCAACATCGGGTGCGCCGGCATCCGTAAACGACGGACGGCGACCGTGGCGGCAGTCGGCGAACAGCGTGAACTGCGACACCACGAGCACCTCGCCGTCGACATCGGCAAGTGCCAGATTGGTCTTGCCGTTCTCGTCCTCGTTGATACGCAGCCCGCGGAGCTTGCCCCACAGCTTGTCGGCCTCGGCACGCGTATCGCCATGGCCCACACCCAGCAGCACCAGGTAGCCGCGTCCAATGCGGCCCACGCACTCGCCGTCGACCGTCACGCCGGCGTTGAGCACGCGCTGCACCACCGCACGCATGGCCTACTCCTCGCCCGTCAGCTTGGCGGACAGATGCTCGAGCGCGTGGAAACGATGGCTGATGGCGTTCTTCTCGTCAGCCGTCAGCTCGGCCATGGTCTTGCCCGGCGTGTCGACCGGCAGGAACAGCGGGTCATAGCCAAAACCATGGTCGCCGCGGCCCTCGTGCGCGATAACGCCCTCGCAGGCGCCCTCGCCATAGGTGACCAAACCGTCCGTGTCGATGAGCGCGACGACGCTCATAAAGCGCGCAGTGCGGTCCTCGTCGGCCACGCCCTCCAGGTTAACGAGAAGCTTGGCGTTGTTGGCGGCATCGTCGCCGTGCACGCCCGCATAGCGCGCGCTATACACACCGGGCTCACCGTCCAGCGCGTCGACGACCAAGCCCGAATCGTCGGCAATGGCCATAAGGCCCGTCTCCTCAACCGCGGCTTGGGCCTTGATGATGGCGTTCTCCAAAAACGTCGTGCCGTTTTCCTCGGGATCCTCAAAATCACCCAGCTGGCCGAGCGCCACAAAGCGCACCTCGGGCATGACCTTGCCCAAAATGGCCTCGATCTCGGTGAGCTTATGGGCGTTGCCCGTTGCCACGACGATGGTCGCCGCCGGGTCGAGGGTGTCGATGTCAATCTTCTCAAGTGCCATGACTGGCCTCCTTGTCTCTATAGCAAGCCGCGTGAGGGGCGTTTGGGCACTTGACCTCTCCCCTCTCAGGCGATCGGACCTTTCAACGCAGCATTTCAGCAGATAAAACCTACCAAAATAAACCTGTCCCTTTTGGCAGGTTAGGCGATGGCTTGGCGCTGAAGCTCGATGAGCTCGGCGATACCCTTGTCGCCCAGGTCGAGCAGGGCGTTGAGGCGTTTGCGGTCAAAGGGCGCCTGCTCGCCGGTGCCCTGGAGCTCGATCATCTCACCGGTATCGGTGGTGACGAGGTTCATGTCGACCTCGGCATGACTGTCCTCGGAATAATCGAGGTCAAGCAGCGTATTGCCGTCGACAACGCCCATAGAGATGGCAGCCACCTGGCCGGTAAGCGGGATGCGCTCGATCTTGCCCGCCTCGACCCACATGGCAAGGGCGTCGTGCAGCGCCACCCAGGCGCCGGTGATGCTCGCTGTACGCGTGCCGCCATCGGCCTGAATCACATCGCAGTCGACGGTGACGGTGTACTCGCCGAGCGCCTTCATGTTGACGACGGTACGCAGGCTGCGGCCAATGAGGCGCTCGATCTCCATGGAGCGACCCTTGCGGTTGGCGTGTTCGCGCTTGCAGCGCTTGCCGGTCGACGCCGGCAGCATGGCGTATTCCGCGGTCACCCAGCCGGCCTTAGCTCCCTTTCGCCAGCCCGGCACGCCCTCCTCGATAGTGGCGGCGCACAGCACGCGCGTGTCACCGAACTCGGCCAAACACGAGCCGTGGGCGTGCTTCATGACGCCACGGGTGAGCTTAACGGGGCGCAACTCGTTGGCGGCGCGACCGTTGGCGCGGTTGACCTGCATGTACTCCATAGAAATTTCCTTTCGGCAAAAGATGTGGCGAAGGCTTTGGCGGCTGCCTTACATCTATTTCAGCTCATCGATATCGATATGTTCGATGCTCTTGAGCGGCTGACCAAAGATAAAGCTGCCCGCCACCGCAAACTCGGCAATGTTATCGGCCGTCGTGGCAAAACGATGCTGCGGCTCGGCGGCGTCGCCCGCCAGCTGCTCGCGGCGCGTGAGGATATCGGTCAGCTCGCGTGTGGTCTCCTCGGCGGAACTCACGACGCGCACCCCAGGCCCCAGCGCATGCCGGATAGGTCCCACCAACAGCGGGAAATGCGTACAGCCGAGCACCACGGTATCGATACCGTGGTCGCGCAGCGGCTCAACCGTGGCACCCACCAGCGCACGCACGGCAGGCGTATCGAAGATGTCCTCGTTCTCAAGCCACTGTTCCTGCAGATGTGCACCCGAGGCGAGCTCGTGTTCGACAACCTCGACAAAGCTCGAGGCAGGACAGCCGTATACATCGACGCCGGCATCCAGATCCTGAATGGCGCGCGTGTAGGCGCCCGAGCGAATAGTGAGGTTGGTAGCGAGCACGCCCACGCGACGCGTACGCGTGCTGTTGATTGCCGCACGGGCACCCGGCGCGATCACGCCGATCACGGGAACGTCGAGCACCTGCTGGGCCAAACGCAAGGCCGCAGCGGTCGCCGTGTTGCAGGCGATGACCATAATCTTGACGTCGTGCTTCGAAAGCCAACGACCCGCCTGCAGCGCAAACGAGCGCACTTCATCCTCGGTGCGCGTGCCGTAGGGGCAGCGCTTGGTGTCGCCAAAGTAGTAGACGGACTCGTGCGGCAGCGCCGTCGCAATCGCGCGCGCAACCGTCAGACCGCCCAAACCAGAATCGAACACGCCAATCGGGCGCGTGTCGCCTGCCGGATTCTCGATATCGGACATTACCTCACCAGTCTCTCTCGAAAAGACATGTCCAAGTGCAGCGACGCCGCGCTACGAACGCGCCGCGACCAGCAGCTCTGCCGTCGCCGCCCAACCGTCGACAATTTTGCCGCGCGTAACGAAAGCGTTCTCGCAGGCAGCCAGGAACTCGGGCGCGCCGGCGCTCGTCAGGCCATTCTCGACCAGGCAGAACGTGCCCACGTGATCGGCCATGTAGAAGTCGGACTCGGAATCGCCGAGCGCGAGCGTCTCCTCGCGCTCGATCCCCAGGTGCTCGCAGAAGCGCGCGATGGCAACGCCCTTGTTGAGACCCGCGGGGTTGATGTTGAATGCGCGACCGTCCTCGACGCGATCGAGCTCGAGCGTCGTCGGCTTGGACAGGTGAGTCAGATGGCCGTTGCAAGCCCAGATCAGACCGCAGCCGGCCTCGTCCAGGATGGCCTGAACCTCATCGTCGGGCACATCGCCGCGCATGCCGACGGTGACCTCACGGTATTTGTAGCCGGTCGACATGTCGTTGTGATACTCGATCTTGTGCGGCCAGCGGGCGAGGATCTTCTCGCACACGCCGGTCTGCTCGATCACCTGGTGAGGCGTGAGGCCGCAAGAGGAGTCGTAGGGCATGTCGCCGGTCAGATACTCCCAATCGTTGGCTTTGAGGTCGTACATGACCAGGCCGCCCATCTCGCCGATGTAGGAGTTGAGACCGAGCACGCGCGCGTCCTCGTGGATCATGGTACGGTTGCGGCCCGAGGTGGGAACCACCTGAATACCAGCGCGAGCGAGCGCCACGACGGCCTCGACGAGTTTGGTCGAGGGGTTGCCGTCGTTGTCGCGTAGCACGCACGAGCCGGGTGCGAGCATCGTGGCATCCAGGTCGGTAAAGACGTACTTGACCTTGGCCAAGCGCTCGCGCATCTCGCCCGAAAGCTCGGCAACGGTCGGCAGGGTGTTGTGGGACATGGTTACTCCGTTTACGTAGAAGGGTTTGGACTTGGACGGCATGTTTTGATTGAGGGAACACGCTTATGGCGACAGCGCACTCAGGGCGCCGCCGCCATCATGGTTCATTAGTCAAACTGGATAACATCGATCAGGCGATTGGCCAACGAAAGGTCGCTCTCGATGGGCACGAACTCGTCGCCCACGTGCATGAGCTCTTCGTCACCCTTTGCCAGCAGCAAGACAATGGTGGGAGCATCGGGGTTGACGTACTCCTCGCGCGCCGCCTTGAACGCCGCATGCACAGCGGCTTCGCGGTCGAGGATGATCTTGTTCGGCGTATCGTCGGGAACATGCTCGGCAAGCTCGCGACAGACCTTCATCGGGTCCTCGTGAGCTGGATCCTCGTTGGCAAAGATCATCAGGTCGGAATACGGTGCGGCCTCGCGCGGAAGCTGCTCGCGGCGCTCCTGCGCCTTGCCGCCGGCAGCGCCAAACAGCGCAATGACGGGGCTAGCGGGAAACGCGCGCTTCACCGACGAGAAAAGCGAACGGAACGAAAGCTGGTTGTGCGCATAGTCGACGACGCAGATCACGCGGCCGTCCTTCGACTCCACGACCTCCATACGGCCCGGCACACGCAGTTTGGAGAGGCCCTTCTTGATAGCCTCGATACCGATGCCGATCTCGCGCGCAGCGGCGATAGCGACCAGCGCGTTTTCCACGTTAAAGTCGCCCGCGATGCCCAGCAGGACCTTCTCCCCCGTCTCGGACTCGTCGGCACACAGGCCATGCAAGTTGAACTCGATGCTAAAGCCGACCATGCGTACGTCGCTTGCCCACAGGCTCGCCTCGGGATGCTCGACCCCAACGGTCACCAAGCGATCGGCCGTCGACGCTGCCTCTAGCACACGGTCAACCTCTTCGGTGCCTAGATTCACCACGGCGGTCTTTGCCTGGTCAAAGATCCTGAGTTTGCTCTCAAAATAATCCTCAAACGTGGGGTGTTCGATCGGCGAGATGTGGTCGCGGCCGATGTTGAGGAAGCACGCCACGTCAAACGGCAGATTCTCGACGCGTTGGTACTTGAGCGCCTGGCTCGAAACCTCCATGACCATGGACTGGCGACCGGACGTGCGGCAGTTGGCGATATGGCGCCAGACCTCGGGGGCCTCGGGCGTGGTGTTGGTGCTCTCGTAGCACTCGATACCATCGTCGGTACTCACCGAGCCGATCATGCCGCAGGACTCGCCCGCCGCCTTGATGATGGACTGGAGCATAAAAGCGGCCGTGGTCTTTCCCTTGGTGCCGGTGATGCCCACGATCTTGACGTCGTGGTCAGGACGGTCGTAGACCTCCGGCGGCAACAGGGCCATGGCCGTGCGAACACTATCAACAACCAGCATCGCAGCACCGCTCTCCTGCGCCAGCGGCTCCAGAGACTCGACCAGCGACTCCTCGCACACAAATGCGACGGCGCCCGCATCGAGCGCCATGCTCAAAAACGCGGGCTTAAAGGCAGCACCTTTGCAAAAGAATACGTCACCTGCCGAGACCGCGCGCGAATCAAACGAGCAGCCGGTCACGGCACGCTCGTCAACCTGCTCCGATGCGCGCAGCTCGCCGCACACACCGAGAAGCTTGGCAAGCGTATCGACCGTGGTCACGGTCGCGGAATCCGAATGGTGCATCTTTCACCTTTCTCAGCCATTTGGCAGGGACGGTTTTCATAGTAACTGAAACGTGCTCGCGCAAAAACGGCTCCCGGAGGAGCCGTTACGCGCAGGCATTCGTAAGCCGAGACTAGGCAGCCTGAACAGAAGGCTGGCCCTCGTCGATAAAGAAGCGCTTGTACCACACTAGGAACACGAGCGGCGTATAGATCTTGCGCTGGAAATCGCCCTTGCCCGCAAAGTGCAGATCGAGCAGGTGCATGAGCTCGTCGGTATTGAAGAACTCGCTTGCCCACGGCGCGGTGAAGTACTCCTTGACATAGTCGTACCACTTTTGCTCGCGCAGCCAGTAGACAATCGGCACCGGGAAGCCCACCTTGGGACGGGTGGCCCACTCATCGGGCAGCGACTTGTTGGCAGCGTGGCGGAGTACCTGTTTGTTGCCGTTCTCGTTGATGCGGTAGCGGTCGGGAATGTGCTCGGCGAACTCCATGACTTTGCGGTCCAGGAAGGGCACGCGCAGCTCCAGTGAGTGTGCCATGCACATCTTGTCGGCCTTGAGCAGAATGTCGCCCGGGAGCCACATGTTCATGTCCAGGTACTGCTTCTTGACCAGCTCGGGCTGACCCTTCACGCGCGCATAGATGGGAGCGGCAAGCTCGAAGGCGCCGTCGCCGGTGTTGTACTCGGGCTTGAGCACGCCGTCGACCTCGCGCTCCGGCCATACCAGAGCCTGTCCCAGGAACGACTTCTCGGGGATCTCGGCACCCTTGACCAGGAAGTTATGTCCCTTGAAGTACGGCATATGCAGCGCCAGGTTACCGAGCGCGCGACGGACGGGCAGCGGCACCATCTTTTTGTACTTGCGCACCGGGACCGTATCCTCGTAGTAGGCGTAGCCGCCAAAGAGTTCGTCGGCGCCTTCGCCCGAAAGCACCACGGTGACGTCCTTGCGGGCCATCTCGGCCAAGAACCACAGCGGCACGGAAGACAGGTTGGACTGCGGCTCGTCCATGTGATACTGGATGTCCTCGAGCGCACCGAAGAACTCGTCGGCGGTAATCATCTTGCGAACGTTTTCGACGCCGAGCTTATCGGAAAGCTCCTTGGCGTAGTTGGTCTCGTTGAAGTTCTTGTAGTCAAAGCCCACCGAGAAGGTCTTGTCGGGCATGAGGCAAGCGGCAATGTAGCTGGAGTCGACGCCACCGGAGAGGAACGACGCGACCTTGACGTCGGCGATGCGATGGGCCTCGACGCTCTCGTGCACGACCTCGTCCAGCTCATCGACATACTCTTCGAACGGCTTCTCGACGGCAGAGTAATCGCAATCCCAGTAACGCTCGATGTTCATCTTGCCGGTCGGGATATCGACGGTAAAGTAGTGCGCCGGCGGCAGCTTGTAGACACCCTCGAAGAAGGTCTCCTCGGTTGCCGAATACTGCAGCGTCATGTACGGACGCAGGGCCTTTTTGTTGACCGCCTTGTGGAAGTGCGGGTAGTCCAAGAAGCTCTTGATCTCGGAGCCAAAGAGCACGCCCGGAGCGCCGTCGCCCGCATCGGCCATGGGATAGTAGTAAAGCGGCTTGATGCCAAAGATGTCACGGGCGCCAAAAAGCTTGTTCTTCTTTTTGTCCCAGATGACGAAGGCGTACATACCGCGCAGGCGATCGAGGACGGCCTCGCCCCACTCCTCGTAGCCGTGCAGGAGGCTCTCGGTGTCGGCGCCGCAATGGAACTTGTAGCCCTTGGCTTCGAGCTCGGAACGGAGTTCTTGGAAGTTGTAGATTTCACCGTTGAAGACAATGACGACGCTGCCGTCCTCATTGGCCATGGGCTGAGCGCCGGCCTCGGTCAGGTCGAGGATCGACAGGCGGCGGAAGCCGAGGGCAACGCGGCCGTCGATAAACTGACCGCCCATGTCGGGACCGCGATGGACGATGCGGTCCATCATCTTGGTGAGCACCTCGGATTGGTTATCCGTCCCACCGACAAAACCGACAAAACCGCACATATACTATCCCCTCTGCTGTTGCTGGGCATCAAATCGAATCAGTAGCTTTTGAGTATACCCGAGGGCGTAAAGAGGGGCGGAATGTTCAGGCAATCTCAACTGAATCAGCTCCGCTGTGACACGCGCGAGTTACCTTTAATGGATATGAGGTGAATGGGGCGATTGTTTTGCTATACTCTCTCCGCACGGGCGATTGGCGCAACGGTTAGCGCAGGTGCTTTACACGCACAAGGCTGGGGGTTCGAATCCCTCATCGCCCACCACTGATTTGATAGGCTCCCAGCAATGGGAGCCTTTCTTTTTTTGGGCCCATCGCAGAGGGATTCGAACCCGCCAGGGTGCGGAGCTGAGGAAACGCGAAGCGTTTTCCAGCGCAGCACGCGAGGAGCGAAGCGAAAGCGGGCGGCGTCAGCCGCACGCGACATCCCTCATCGCCCACCACCGAATTGGAAATGGTCCTCGCAAGGGGACCGTTTTTGTTTGTGCCCATCGCAGAGGGATTCGAGCCCGCCAGCACGTCTGTCACAAAGGCCGTGGCCAAATAATGGCAAAAATGAGTACTGCTGCTTTGTTTGCAACATATAAAAAGATAGTATTTGCTTAAGTTACGCAACATATGTCCATTATAAGGACTAACAGTCAGATCAAAATCATGCTTTCATCGCCATTTCGACTTGCTATCTGGCCTTATTAGTCCAAAATTGCTGCTACCAAATCGGTAACAGTACTCATATTTGATGTTTTTTGACCAGCAGGTCTCCCTGCCTTAGCAAATCTAAGGCAAAACGGGCTCCAGACCGCTGAATCATGCCGCATAGGGCACGTCCACAGTCCGGAACTCGGTCCAAATTGAGTTATTGCGCCGCGTTAGCCCAAAACACCCGACAGGATCTCGATCAGACTGTCCACGTCGGCTTCCTCGCAGACGAGTGGCGGCAGGAAACGCAGCGTATGCGCACCCGTAGCGTTGATCACGGCACCGGCGGCCAGCGCGCGGGCAACAACACCATGCGCGTCGCCCGCGGCATCATCCAAATCACAGCCGAGCATCAAGCCGCGACCACGTACCTCGGTCACGTGCGGCAGCTTGGCGAGCTTTGCCTCCATATAGGCACCCACCTTGGCAGCATGGTCGGCATAATCGCCGCGCACAAGCGCGGAGAGCGTCGCGGCGCACGCCGCGACGGCCAAGCAGCTACCGCCAAAGGTCGAGCCGTGGTCGCCCGGCTTAAACACGTCGGCAATCTCCTTCTTTGCCACGACGGCACCCATGGGCACGCCATCGGCAATGCCCTTGGCTAGGCTCATGATGTCGGGCTCCACGCCATAGGTTTGGAATGCAAACGGCTTGCCGGAGCGGAAGATGCCGCACTGGACCTCGTCGGCGATAAGCACGGCGCCCACTTCGTGTGCCAGGTCGCGCGCTGCCGCCATAAACTCCTCGGTCATGGGGTGCACGCCACTCTCACCCTGGATCGGCTCGAGCATCACGGCACAAATCTCGCTCCCCAGCTGCTTAAAGATCGCACGCAGCTCGTCCACATCGTTGGGCGTGCAGGCCACAAAGCCACCCGGCAGCGGGCGGAAGCTGTCCTGCAGCCAATCCTGCATGGTAGCGGCAATGGTCTCGAGCGTACGGCCGTGGAAGCCGCCGCGCATGCACACGATGGTGTTGCCGCCATTACCGGCACGCTTGGCGTACAGGCGCGCGAGCTTCATCGAGCCCTCGTTGGCCTCGGCGCCAGAGTTGGCAAAGAAGGTCTCCCAAACCTGCTCATCCGCAGCCGGGGCACCAAGAGCAGCTGCCGTGGTCTCATCGCCGGCGACAATGGCATCGGCAAGCACGCGCGCACCATCTACGTCGTCGTTAGCAAGCTTGGACAGCAGCGCCGCGACCTGTCCGCGCTGCTCGATGTAGAAGTAATTGGAGACATGCATGAGCTTTTTGGTCTGTGCCTCGAGCGCCGAGAGCACGGCCGGGTCGCCATGACCTAGGCTGCACACGCCGATGCCGGCAAGAAAGTCGAGGTACTCACGGCCATCGTCGCCGGTGAGCTTCATGCCGTGACCCTCGACAAACTCGACCGGAGAGCGGCCAAAGGTATGCATAACGTAATGGGATTCAAGCGATTGCTGAGCTGCAAGTGACATGAGATGCCTTTCGTTGGGCGCCAGACGGCGCGGGGCTATGGGTGCAGGAATGGGGCGGCTGCGGGTCAGCTAGACCGTCTGAAGCTTCTCGACCTCGTCAAGGTTCTCGGTCAGACGCGCAGCAAACGTCGAAAGCGGATGCGGATGCGTATCGAACTCGTAAGCCGTCTCGGTGGAATGAATCACGGTGCCGACGCCGGCATCGGTCAGCAGCTCCAGGAGCAGCGAATGCGGCGTAGTACCGTTAATGATGTGGGCACGAAATACGCCGCCGGTAAGCGCATCGACGGCCGCACGCAGCTTGGGAATCATGCCCTTATCGACCTCGCCGCCGTAGAGCATTTCGTTAACCTCGTCGAGCGTTAGGTTGGAGATAAGCGAGTCCTTGTCGCTAAAGTCCTTGTACAGACCATCGACATCGGTCAAAAAGATCGCCTTATGCGCGTGGAGCGCCGCGGCAACGGCACCGGCGGCGGTATCGGCGTTGATGTTGAAGAAACCGCCGTCCTCCCCCGCCGCGACGGTAGCGATGACGGGGATGTACTCGCTATCGAGTAAGCGCTCGATATAGTCGGTGTTGACGTGCGTCACTTTGCCCACGCGACCGAGCTCGGGGTCGAGCGGCTCGGCGATGAGCGTGCCGGCATCGCTGCCCGACACGCCCACGGCCAGGTTGCCGTGGTGGTTGATGGCAGCAACCAGCTCCTGGTTAACCTTGCCGCCCAGCACCTCGCGCACGATGTCCATGGTGGCAGGCGTAGTCACGCGTTGGCCGTTCTTAAACTCGACGGGAATATCGTAATGGCTCAGCGCCTCGTTGATAGCCTTGCCGCCGCCGTGCACGATGACGGGGCGCATACCGATGATCTTGAGCAAAACGATGTCGCTCATCACGTCGCGGCGCAGCTGCTCATCAACCATGGCGGCTCCGCCATATTTGATAACAACCGTCTTGCCGGTCAGGTTCTTAATCCACGGCAGCGCTTCAAACAGCAGCTGCGCGGTTGCTTCGTTGGATTCGCTCGAACGACAATTGCGTGCGAATTTCATAATCTGCCTCGTCTTTCGTATCGTTATCGCGCCGTGCTCCGCTGTCCGCAATCGCGGCAAGATGCGCAGCGTGCCTGGAATCTAGGAACGGTAGTCGCCGTTGATGGAGATATACTCATGCGTGAGGTCGCAGGTCCACACGGTCGTTGCCGCGTCGCCTGCGCCCAGGTCGACCGAGATCACGATCTCGGGCGCCTCGAAACGTCGTAGAGCCTCGTCCTCGTCAAAGGGAACAGTCAGACCGTCGCGACAGACGGGCATGCCCATCATGTCGATAGAAACGTCTTCCTGATTAAACTTCACGCCGCACTTACCAAGCGCCATAGCAACGCGGCCCCAGTTGCAGTCGTGGCCGGCGATGCAGGTCTTAACGAGCGGCGAGTTGGCGACGGCGCGGGCGGCGATATCGGCCTCCTCGTCGTTCACGGCGCCGGTAACGTTGACCGTAACAAGTTTGGATGCGCCCTCGCCGTCGGCGGCGATGTTGCGCGCCAGGCTCTCGCACACCTCGTGCACGGCAAATGCCAACTCGTCAAAGGCATCGGAACCCTCGACGATAGGCTCGGCATCTGCGGCAGCGGCGCCGGAGGCAAGCATGATGCAGGTGTCGTTGGTCGAGGTGTCGGAATCGACCGTTACCTTGTTAAAGGTCTGCTTGACGGTGGAGAGCAACAGGGCGTGGAGCGCCGCCGGCTCGACGGGGACATCGGTAGTGATGACCGCGATCATGGTGGCCATGTTGGGCATGATCATGCCCGAGCCCTTGCACATACCGCCCACCGTATAGGCATTGCCTGTGTGTCCCGCAGCCTCGCTGACGTAGGACACGGCGTACTCCTTGGAGTGCGTGTCGGTCGTCATGATGGCACGAGCGGCATCGGCGCCACCGTGGGCGGAAAGTGCCTCGTAGGCAGCAGGAATGGCGGTCTCAAACGTGTCGATCGGCAGAATCTGGCCAATCACACCCGTGGAGGCAACCAGAATCTGCTGGGGTTCGCAGCCGATGACCTGCGATGCAATGCTGCACGTCTCGCGCGCGCATGCAAGGCCAGTCTCACCCGTGGCGGCGTTGGCATTGCCAGAGTTGACCGAAACGCCGGCGATGATACCATAGCCCTTGTCGGCACCGCCCAGGTTGGCACGGCTCACTTGCACGGGCGCCGCGCAAAAGCGATTGGTGGTAAACACGCCGGCACCGGGACAGGGTTTATCGGGCACGACGAGCGCGTAATCCAGACGCTCGGGGTTCTTGCGGAACCCAGCGTGGATGCCCGCAGCTTTAAAACCAGCCGCAGCCGTAACGCCACCCTCGACGGCGCGAATCTTGATATCAAACAGCTCGGTATTCATCGTCTTCATGACTCCTTATGTCAAACAAAAAACGGACATCGGTTGGTGCGCCATGCCAGTCGTAATCATGAGACCAGCTTAAGAGTGGCGCCCCACTCGATGCCCGACTACCAAATCGTTAACAATCGAATGTGCTACACCGGGCACGCCACTGTGGGCAAGCCTCGTCGCTCGTCAAAACCAAAGACGATGTTGGCGCACTGGACCGCCTGGCCTGCTGCACCCTTGCACAGATTGTCGATGGCGCCCGTCGCCACCAGAACGCCCGCGCGCTTGTTGAGCGCGAGGCCAATCTGGGCGGCGTTGGTTCCGACGACCGAAGCCGTCTTGGGCTGCTGGCCGGCGTCGAGCACGCGCACAAAGGTGCGTCCAGCGTAGAACTGCTTGTAATAGTCGACGACATCCTCAAGAGCCAGGGAGTCAATGGCCTGCGGCGTGAGCGGCAGCGTCACCGTGGAGAGCAGGCCGCGCTTGAGCGGTGCCAGATGCGGGGTGAAGACGACGCGATCGGTCAGGCCAAGGATTTGCTCAATCTCGGGCGTGTGGCGATGCTTGCCCACGCCGTAGGCCTCCAAGTTCTCGTCGGCGCTGCAAAAATGCGTACGAGCGTTGCAGGACTTGCCGGCACCCGTCACACCGCTGATGGCATCAACGATCACGGGGCCGCTCTGGGCAACCCAGCCAGCGCGCACGGCGGGCGCGGCGGCAAGGCTCGTTGCGGTGGGATAGCAACCGGCGCAGGCGACCAGCACGGACTTGCCATCAGCATAATCGGATGCGGCGGTCTCCAAGTCCTGGCAGAACAGCTCGGGCAGGCCGAAAGCGCGGGTCTTGAGCAACTCGGGGCTCGTGTGCTCGACGGCATACCATGCCTCAAAGACAGACGCGTCGCTCAGGCGATAGTCGGCCGAGAGGTCAATGCAGGAGACTCCCGCGGCAAGCAGGGCGGGCACCTGAGCCATGGCCGCGGTATGCGGCACGGCCAAGAAGACGGCGTCGCAGGATTTAAGCTCGGGGGCGTCATGCGTGGTGAAAACCAGATCGCTCACGCCAGCAAAGCTCGGATACACCGCAGACAACGGCTGGCCGGCATCGGCGTTGGACGTAATGGCGACAAGTTCAAACTCGGGATGACCGAGCACGAGGCGAATGAGCTCGGCTCCGGCATATCCAGCCGCGCCGACGATTCCAACCTTCAAAGACATATCAGACTCCTTGTCTGCGATTTATGCACCGATGCGCATTTCGCAGCGGTCGTTATGAAGTGGGTTGAAACTTTAGCACCAAAAGATGCATTAACACGTAAATGGTTTACATATTCATGCATTGAAACATTCCCGACACATTCGCTTGAAGGAATTGACGAATGGGGCGGGCCCCGTATTGACCGGCGCTCCTAACGGCGCCGGGCAATACGGGGCCCGCCCATGCGAAAACCAAGTTGTTAGGATGAGCCAGCTGGCTAGAGCTCGACCGGCACCCATTCGTCGTGATTGCAGATAAAAGCCTCGGGATCCTCGACGCTAAAGAAGACGAGCGTGGGGTCGTTAGGCCCCTCATAGTGCTCGCCCAGGCGCTCTAGATGCTTCCACCCGGCTTCGCGCATTTCGTCTAAGGCCCGGTCATCCAAGCCGGCACGCCCGCGCAAGATGAGCCAGCCATGGCCCGGCCACCAACTCGTGGCCTCAAAGCGCTGATTTTGTAGCAGCTCTTGCCACACGTCTTTGGTGTGCGCTGTTACAAACCACAGCTTGCCATCCTGGATCTGCGCAAACGAAAACGGACGCACATGAGGCTGTCCGTCAACGCTCGTCGCCAAATACCATGCCGGCACCGACGTCAGATACTCCAACACCGTATTCAATCCGTCCACGTTTCCTCCTGTACTAGCTAGTTTGGGAACCTGGTTTGTGCGAGCTAGAGCTCCAGGCGCTCCTCGCTGCCGTCGATATCACAGAAGCGCGCAGCAATGTTGCGGACCGAAAAGAAAGCAAGGCGGCCGTCGTTGGCACTCTCGTGTTCCTCGCCAATGCCCACCATGTGCTTAAAACCCGCTTGACGCACCTTGTCGCTCGCAACTGCGTCGTCCTCAAGTGCGGCTTCGCCGGTCAATACGATCCAACATTCCCCCGGCTTCCAGCCCGAGAGCTCAAACTTGGGATTCGCGCTCAGCTCCGCCCACACATCCTTGTCGCGCGACGTGCAAAACCACAACTTACCGTCATCGACCATGGCAAACGAAAACGGTCTCACGCGGGGCTGATGTCCGTCGGCCACATCGGTCGTGGCCAGATACCACGCCGGAATGCGCCTGAGATACGAACAGGCGCGCTCAAGCTGAGCCGTGCGGTCGTTGTCGGTCATAGGGGCCCCTTTCTTGCGCTCGAATCGCGCCTAAACAAGTTGAAGATTGATGACGATGACGCAGATGAGCAGCAACGCCGTCACCACCGCCGCCAACGCATCGTCGCGGCCAAACGTAAGCGCATGCAGACGTGTGCGCCCCTGCTCGCCGTGATAACAGCGCGCATCCATAGCGGCCGAAAGCGTCTCGGCATGACGGAACACGCCGGTGAACAGCGGAATCGCCACACTGCCGAGCATACGCACGCCGCCGAGCGGACCGCCCGTCACGCGCGCGCCGCGGCTTGCCTGTGCATCGGCCGTCTGCTTCATCTCAGTGGCAAACTGCGGCATAAAGCGTAGCGCGATACCCATGATCATGCCGAGCTCGTGCGCAGGAAGTCCCACACGCGCAAACGGCGCGAGCAGGCGCTCAAAGCCCGCGGTGAGGTCGAGCGTCGGCGTGGTGAGTGTAATGGCGCTCATGCCGGCCATCATCAACGTCAGGCGGCACGCCATAAAGGCGGCAGAATGCAGCGAGCCCTCGCTTATCTGCAAAATGCCAAGCTGCCACAGAATGCGCCCGCTCTGGTCGGAAAACAGGTTGAGCACTGCGACCACCACGACAATCGCCAGCAATGGTGCCATCGATGATAGGACCCGGCGCAACGGCACCCGGGACACGGTATAGATCAGGACAACGAAGATTGCGACCGGGGCCAGTCCGCAGAAGCTGCTGACTGTGAGCGTCGTGATCAGAAACACAAAGCCCAAGAGCAACTTGGTTCGCGGGTCCAGGCGGTGGATTGCACTATCGCCGGGATAGTAGCTGCCAAACGAAAACGCCTCCATCAGCAGCCCTCCTCTCGCGCGACCGTCTTGGATTTAGCAATGTCCGAGACGTTAGAAGAACCGTCTGAGCGACCGATCAGCAAATTTGCCAACTCGTCGGCCAACAACTCAACCGTATAGAGCCCGCCGCGGCGCAGCGGCACGCCCACCTCCGTAAGCGCCAGCGCCATACGCTGGGCGGCGGGAACGCCCAAGCCGATCGACTTGAGCTCATCGGCATGCGCAAACACCTGCGCGGGGGTTCCCTCGGCAAACACCGCACCTTCGTTCATTACGACGATACGGTCGCAGCAATTGGCCAGGTCATCCATGCTGTGCGAAACCATGACAACGGTCAGGCCCTCGCGATGGAGTCGACCGATGAGCCCTAGGAAATCCCTGCGCGCAGCCGGATCGAGCCCCGCCATGGGTTCATCGAGCACCAGGACTTCGGGCTCCATGGCGAGCACGCCGGCGAATGCCACACGCCGTTGCTGACCGCCCGAAAGCTCAAAGGGACTCTTGTCGCCGACCGTGGAAAGATCGAGGCCCACGCGCGAGAGCGATGACTCGACACGACGGTCGACTTCATCTTGCGGCAAGCCAAGGTTATGCGGACCAAACGCCACGTCCTGTGCCACGGTTTCGGCAAATAGCTGGCGCTCGGGGTACTGAAACACCACGCCGACCTTGGCCTTAACAGCGGCGGCGTCTTTCTTGTTTGACAGGTCGAGCCCCAGCGCGCGAACGGATCCCTCCTGGGGGCGAATCAAACCGTTGAGATGCTGGACCAGCGTCGACTTACCCGAACCGGTATGGCCTGCTAGCCCCAGGAACTCGCCGCGACGCACCGTCAGCGATACATCGCGCAGCGCCCACGGGCTGCTTGGGTCGTTTCCCCAGAGAGCCTGTTTACTCGATTTGCCCGCAGTGGCCGAGCGCTTATGCCAGCGGCGGCGCTCGCGCGGACTGAGCGAATAACTGTACGAAACATGGGATAGCTCGATGACGGGCTCCGACGCGTTCCCCTCGTTGTCTACCGGAACAGTGCCGTCAGTGATTTCCAACTGGGATGCGGAAGACTGCCCCGCGGTGCCTGCCCCGCTCCGCTCGGTATAAGCCTGTGCAATCTCGGAGACCATATCTGCCTCGCGCACCTGCGCGCAAACGGGCACGCCCTTCGCACGAAGCGACCTGCCCAGACAGCACGACGCCGGCATATCCAGGTTGAGCTGCGCAAGTTCGTCTGCCCGCGTCAAGATTTCCTCGGGCGTACCGAGCATGGCAACGCGCCCCGCCCGAAACACCGCGACACGATCGGCCTCGGCGGCCTCTTCCATAAAGTGCGTAATCATCACGACGGTCATGCCGCGATCGTGCAACGCGCGGCAAGCCTTCATGAGGCCCTGACGCCCACGCGGATCGAGCATCGAGGAAGCCTCGTCCAATATGAGCACGCGCGGTTCCATGGCGAGTACGCCGGCAAGCGCCACGCGCTGCTTTTGGCCGCCCGAAAGCGCGTGGGTCTCGTGGTGTTCAAAGCCCACCAGGCCCACGCCCTTCAGCGCCTCGCGTACGCGCTGCGCAATTTGCGCCGATGGCACGCCAAGGTTTTCGGGACCAAACGCAACGTCATCTTCGACAAGCGTTGCCACCAGCTGATCATCGGGATTCTGGAATACCATGCCCGCGGTCGAACGAATGTCGTAGACCAGCTCGGGGTCGGACGCATCCATGCCGTTGATACGCACCGTGCCCGCATCGGGCTGCAACAGTGCATTCAGATGCTTGGCAAACGTCGACTTGCCCGACCCATTGCCACCGAGGATGCAGAAAAACTCGCCGTCCTCAATGTTCAGATCGACGCCGTCGAGCGCCGGCACGACACCGTCATAGCTAAAGGAAACGCCCTGACACTCAATCATGCGCGGCCTTTGACCTGGTCCTTTTTAGGCGTGATGAGGTTGGAGACCGCCTTGTACACCGCAAGCGTCAATACCGAGTTAAGCACGGTCTTGATAAGGTTGAACGGCAGCACGGCAGGAATCATGAGCGGGGCGATCACATCGACCGAGCCATACCAGAACCATACGCCAATGGTAAGGTTTGCGACCATAGACAACGCCGTAGCGGCAATAACGCCGAGTACCAGGCCAATCACGGCACCCTTATAGGTATGCATCTTCTGGTAGACAATAGCCGCGGGCAGAATGTAGCCCAGCGTGGCAACCAGGTTCATAAGCGCGCCGACCCAGTCACCCGTAGTGAGTGCATGGATGACGATCGCCATGGCGGCAACAGCGGTACCGGCACCGGGGCCATATGCAAACCCGCACACCATCGCCGGCACCAGCGACGGGTCATACGTCAAAAACGGCGCCGAAGGAAGAATGGGCAGCTGCACATACATAAAGAGCGCGCCCAGGGCACACATAAGCGCCATGGTTACGAGCTGTTTGGTGCTCCACCTATTCGTGTTCTCAAAATGGATATGCTGCGACTGTTCAGACATAAGATCACCTGCCTCTTTCATCCGGACTCTAACCGTTGGTACTGGGATCTCACCAGTTCAGCCGGCATGCGAACCAACGCACACACGGGTCGCGGACTCATCGGCTCGGTCGCAGGCACTTTACCTGCGCCACGGTACCCCTTTGGCACCGCCCGATTTACCGCCAGTGGGGAATTTCACCCCGCCCTGAAACAGCAATTGCAAGTGTAGCACCAGTAGGCTTTCGCGCAAGTATGCCAAGGGTAATTTGTGGCGGAGATCAGTTGCCAAAACAACCACGTTCCCCACCCATCCCAAAGTAACGCGCCTTTCGCGCAAAGCGCGAAACAGCGAAGGGGACACGTATCCCTATCGACCACATCCTTCTCCGCCCGCCGACCTCAAGGCCGTAAACGCAGGGAATCCGGGGGCGGGACGGGGACTTCTCTCCGGAATATTCCGCAGGACGCAAAGAGGCTCCGCAGCGCGAAGCGCGATGCGGAGCCTCTTTGCATGTCCGAGGACGTTCCGGAGAGAAGTCCCCGTCCCGCCCCCGGATTCCCGGTGGGAGTTCTAGACCTTGTCGGCTTTAGTACATACCGCCGCCCTGCTGACCAGCGGTGGCAGCAGCGATAGCGTCCTCAAGCTGAGTGTTCTTGGGCACATCGGAGACGGTGGCCTCGGTGATGAGAATCAGGCTGGCGACAGAAGCAGCGTTCTGCAGGGTGACGCGGCTGACCTTGACGGGGTCGAGGACACCCATCTCAATCATGTCGCCCCACTCACCGTTGGCAGAGTTGAGACCCTGGCCGGCGGGCAGCTCGGCAACCTTGTCGACCACGACAGCGCCCTCAAAGCCAGCGTTCTTGGCGATGGTAGCGACCGGAGCGGTCAGAGCCTTCTTGACGATATCGACGCCAATCTTCTCCTCGGGGTCGTCGATCTCGACAGCGTCGAGCGCAGGAGCAGCGTCCATGAAGGCGACGCCGCCGCCAGCGACAATGCCCTCCTCGACAGCAGCGCGGGTAGCCTGCAGGGCGTCCTCGACGCGATGCTTGATCTCCTTGAGCTCGGACTCGGTAGCAGCGCCGACCTTGATGACGGCAACGCCACCGGAGAGCTTGGCCAGGCGCTCCTGGAGCTTCTCACGATCGAAGTCAGAGGTAGTGTTCTCCATCTCGCCCTTGATCTGAGCGATGCGGGCGTCGATGGCCTCCTTGGAGCCAGCGCCGCCGACGACGACGGTGTTGTCCTTGGAGATGGTGACGGACTTGGCGGTACCGAGCATATCGGCGGTGATGTCAGCGACCTTCACGCCCAGCTCGTCCAGAGCAGCCTGACCACCGGTGAGGACAGCGATGTCCTCGAGGATGCGCTTGCGGCGGTCGCCGTAGCCCGGAGCCTTGACGGCGCAGACGTTGAGGGCGCCACGGATCTTGTTGAGGACGAGGGTAGGCAGGGCCTCGCCGTCGATGTCCTCAGCGATGATGAGCAGGCCACGGCCAGCGCGCTGGACAGCCTCGAGAACAGGCATGATGTCCTGGACGCTGGAGATCTTCTGGTCGGTGATGAGGATGTACGGATCCTTCATCACGGCCTCCATGCGGTCGTTGTCCGTGACGAAGTAAGCGGAGACGTAGCCCTTGTCGAACTGCATGCCCTCGACGGTGTCGATGGTGATATCGAACGTCTGGGAATCCTCGACGGTGATGACGCCGTCCTTGCCCACGACCTCCATGGCCTCAGCGATCTTCTCGCCGACCTCGGGGTCACCGGCGGAGATGGTACCGACGGAAGCAATCTGCTCCTTGGTCTCGACCGGCTTGGCCTGCTTCTTCATCTCGGCGACGGCGGCGTTGACGGCCTTGTCGATGCCGCGACGGATGGCCAGCGGGTTGGCGCCAGCGGCGACGTTGCGCAGGCCGTCGTTGACGATGGCCTGGGCGAGCAGGGTTGCGGTGGTGGTGCCGTCACCCACGGTGTCGTTGGTCTTGGTGGCGACCTCCTTCACCAGCTGAGCGCCCATGTTCTCGATGTTGTCCTCGAGCTCGATCTCCTTGGCGACGGAAACGCCGTCGTTGGTGATGGTCGGAGCACCGAACGTGCGCTGCAGCGCAACGTAGCGACCCTTGGGGCCCATGGTGACGGTAACGGCGTCGGCCAGAGTGTTGACGCCCTTGGCAAGCTTAGCGCGGGCATCGGTGTTGAACGTAATGTTCTTTGCCATGGTAGGTAATCCTCCAGAAGAAATGTGACTCGCGCCGCCGCTTCCGAGTCCTATGCGGCGGGCGCGTTCAAAGACGAATCAGAGATTCTGACGAGACTAGGCCTCGACGACAGCGTAGATGTCGTCGGCGCGCATCAGCAGATACTTCTCGCCGTCGACCTTGACCTCGTTGCCACCGAACTTACCGTAGATGACAACGTCACCGACCTTGACGTCCATGGGGATGCGCTCACCCTTGTCGTTGACCTTGCCGGCGCCCACGGCAACGATGGTGCCACGCTGCGGCTTCTCCTGAGCGTTGCTGGCAATATACAGACCAGAAGCGGTCTTCTGCTCGGCCTCGTCGGGCTTGACCAGAACACGATCTGCAAGCGGCTTCAAAGACGACATGCTTATCTCCTCCTTTTTGGGCCGCGTGGTTATGCCACGCGAATTAACCCTTTTTGTTTGCGTACGCGTTGAATGGTACCCACGAATGGCGGGTTATACAACACGGAGTCAAAAAATCTTATTTTTTGGCACTTAGATTTTCTGAATGCCGGGGGATAACTTAGCGGTGGCTCCCGGGGCGGACCGGAGGGCATGAAGTTTGCTGCTCTACAGTCCTGCGCAAGACGGAAAGCACATTAAGTGCTTTCCT
>CAUDDF010000001.1:0-116184 GCA_958448275.1 uncultured Collinsella sp. | reverse complement strand
GAGTTCCGCACGCAAAGGAAAGCACTTAATGTGCTTTCCGTCTTGCGCAGGACTGCCCGAGCAGCGAACTAAACAGCCAGGCACGCCAGGAGGACTCACATGATCAAGATCACCGTCCCAGCAACAAGCGCCAACTTGGGCATTGGCTACGATACCCTCGGCATGGCCGTCAGCCTCTACTCGCACTTCACCTTCGAGCGCGCCGACAAACTCACCATCACGGGCTGCCCCGAGGAATTCCAAAACGAGAACAACCTGGTCTACGTGAGCTTTGTCGATGCACTGGCTGCATGGGACGAGCCGGCTTTTCCCGTTGCCATCGACATCCAGACCGACGTGCCCGTCGCCCGCGGCCTGGGCTCCAGCTCCACCTGCGTCGTCGCCGGCATTATGGCCGCCGCCGCACTGACAGGCCACACCGTCGACCGCGCCGAGCTGGTTCGCATTGCCACCGAAGTCGAGGGCCATCCCGATAACGTCGCCCCCGCTATCCTGGGCGGCGCCGTCTGTTCCTTTACGCCGACCGATTCGCTCCCCCAGTGCCTGCGCTACGAGGTGAGCGATCGCCTGCGTTTTATTACCGTGATTCCGCCCTACGAGGTGCATACGAGCGAGGCGCGCAAGGTTGTGCCGCAGGAGATTCCACTCTCCACCGCCGTGTGGCAGATGGGCCGCATCGCCGGCATGACGCGCGGCTTGGAGACTGGTGACCTCGACCTGATTGCCGCCGCCAATGACGACCGCATCCAGGAACCCTATCGTCGCCGTCTGATTCCCGACTACAACGCCGTGCGCGACACCTGCCTTAACGGCGGCGCCAAGACCATCTGGATCAGCGGCTCGGGCTCGACTCTCATGGCCGTGACTGACGACACCATCGTGGCAAAGTTCCTGCAGGTCAAGCTGCGCGAGCAGTTCCCTAAGTGTGATACGCATATTCTGACGTGCGACACGGAAGGCGCCCAGATCGAATACCTGTAGTCGCCGTCCCGTATACTCGCCGGGGAGGCCAGGGGGCTTTGCCCCCAAATCGTCCTCGGACATGGCAGGACCCCCGCTGCGCACTTCGTGCGGCGGGGGTCCTGCCGTCCTGCGGAAAGATTTGGGGGCAAAGCCCCCTGGCCTCCTCTATGTTAACTTCGCCGGCGGCGGCTACAGGGACCTACGCTCTGGAAAGTCGCCGGGCTGATAGTTTGGCTTTTTATTGGTAGGGGCTCTTGCTAGGCTGGAGCACTTCCTAGAGGCGGGCATCGGCTGCGTGCCTGGTTTAGGCGGCGCTGGTTTCTTTGTATTCGAAGACTGGTTCTAGGAGGTCTTCGATGTTACAGTGGAGGGCTTTTGCTATAGCTCTTACGGTTGTTACCGAGGCTTCGTTGAAGTTTCGTTGGCGCTGTTCGTACATTTGGATTGAGCGGAGCGATACGCCTGATTCGTATGCCAGGTCTTGTTGGGTTTTCTTAAGCTTCTTTCTTGCTAACGCAAGTTTTGTTTGCCTGGACGCTTTCTTCGCCATATCGCAGACGAGGCGAACCACACGTTCCTCCGAGGCTTCGTGCCAGGGGTAGTACAGACTGCGTAGCACATCAAATGGAACGACATGCAGCAAATCTTCGAAAGACTCTCCTAGGCGCCACTGAAGGTATGCCAATATCCAGCCTGCCCAATATTCCGGTGTCTTTTCGAATCGGTAGGTTCGATTTGGCATCGGCCTTGATTGATAGCCCGACCTTTCGGCGATAAGCGCGAACAGCTCAACGCCCGATTTTCCCGACACTACCCATGCGTTGCCGCGTTCGAACTCGCGAGCTACGCCGCTCAGGCAAAAGAGTTCCGCAACTTCCGATCCTTCTGCTCCATAATCGTTAACGGCATAGTCAAAGCAGTCGCCGAGGTTGTTCATTGCATCTTCGAGGTAGTAGACGGGATATGTCCTACTCGGCCCACGATCTGTTAACTCTTGGATCATTTAAATCAACCCTCCCTGCCATTAAATCCCTAATGTCGATACCTTCGGAATCGAACCCATTGACCGTATCCAAATATTTGCGTCGAGCATTCTGCTCTCGCTCAAAACGCTTGGGATAATACTCAGGCCCCGAAGCCTGCTTCCAATCGCGGAACCTAATCGCCGAGAACGCACGCTCACTCATAAGCGCATATTGAATGCCCAAATCCCCCAAAAACATAATGCGCTGCAATTGCCTGAGCGAAATCATGCCGTTGACAAACTGTCTTGCAAACGAGAAATAGGAATCGTCTGCACGATAGCCTCGAATAACGTCATAAGGAGATGTATCAATTAAACAGTTATCAAGTAGATAACGAAGCCCCTCGCGTGCTACTGGCGTCGAAACATTGAACTCTCTGTTGTTCGCCAGAATTGCAAGCCAATTGAGGATTGAAAACTCCCCAGACTCCAAATCCAAGACCGAAAGGCCATCTAAATCAAGCTCATATCGATTGGCAACGCCATCAGACTCGGTCCGGCATGCCCATTCCATCGCCATTTCCTCATGTGGCGTGCAATAAAACCCGCGCCCATAGTCATTGAATTGTCTGCATTTATCCAACGACGGACGTTCGACAACAACCTCCGACCCGTGCCAAAGCTCCATATCGACCTCCAAAAAAATATCACCTCAGTGATAGTTTACCAATAACTATCACTGAGGTGATATAGATGAGAGCTTTTGAGGGGTTGCAGCCCGATTAGAGGCAAGCCTCAGCGATGCGCTTTTTGAGTTCGTCGATGCCGGTACCGGTTTGGGAGCTTGTGATGATTACGTTCTCGGCCGGGACGTTGAGCTGCTTTTTGATGGCTGCTGCCTGGCGGGCCTGCTGGGTGCGGCTGAGCTTGTCGGCCTTGGTGAGGCAGACGATAAAGTTGAACTCGTTGCCCTGCAGGTAGTCGATCATGTCATGGTCGAGCTTACTGGGATCGTGGCGAATGTCCACCAGCGATACAACCAGGTTAAAGCTGCGCTCGGAGTCGAAGAAGTCGCCGATAAGTTCTGCCCAGCGGTCACGCTCGGCCTTGGAACGGCGAGCGAAACCGTAGCCCGGCAGGTCCACAAAGTGCACGTCGTCGGCCTCGAAGAAATTGATATTGCTCGTTTTGCCCGGCGTGCTCGAAACCTTGACGAGGTTCTTGCGGCCGAAGAGCTTGTTCATGATGGAGGACTTGCCCACGTTGGAGCGGCCCACAAAGCTCACCTCGGGACAGGTGGACTCGGGGATCTGCGAAACCTTGCCATAGCTGGCGACGAACTTGGCAAGCTGGTAGTTAATGGAATCGGCCATGGACACTCCTTGGTCGTAGGTTTTTACAAAACGGGCGCGCTATTACGCGGCGGCGATACGACGAACGATGTCAAGCGTGATGCCGCTCGCGGTACGGGCGTACTCATCCAGATCGAACTCGCGCTCGCAAATTGCATCGTACGCCTCGTCACAATTATCGCTGATAGCGCGCAACACCAGGCAATCGACACCATTTTTGGTTGCGACATGGGCAATTGCCGCGCCCTCCATGCCGACACAATCGGCATGCGTCGCCTCGATAGCGTCGTTGCGCATGGTGGCGCCCGTCACAAAGCGGTTACCCGTGGCAATCGTGCCGACCAGGAACTGCTTGGTGCCCTCATTCGAAGCGACTGCATTTGTCGAAGCGTCAACAAACCCACGCTCAGCAAGCACTTCGGCGGCAATATCGACCAGCGCGGGCGTCGAGCCAAACTCCTCGAGCCCCGGTGCGGACTCGGCGATAAGCGCGGTATCGGTATCCAGATAGCGCAGGCGTTTGCCAATGACCACGTCGTCGATATGGAGCTTGGGGTTCAAACCGCCCGCAATGCCCGAAAACACAACAGCCTGCGGAGCATACTTGCTAATGAGGTGCTGTGTTGCAGCGGCGGCGTTCACCGTGCCCATGCCCGCCGTTGTGGCGACAACTGTCAGGCCGTCGAGCTCACCGCTCACAACGGTCAAGCCTGCCTCCCGTGCCTCGCAAACGTCGCTCAGCTCTTCCTTAATCTGCATGATCTCTTTTTCGAGCGCACCGATAATCGCAATGGTAGCCATGCCATTCCCCAAACCTATTCGAAATTCTCAACCACGGTATGGTACCAGCATTTTGTTTGACCTCGTCAAACGAACACGCTAAGCCAGTGCAGCTCGCGTATCAAACAGAGCCTTTGCAATCGCGGCCGTAACCTCGCTCGAGCGGTCGCTCCACGGCATCGATGTCATGATACCCATGACATAGGTACAGCCATCGATGTCGATAAGGCCCGCATCGCATGTCGAGTAGTAACCATCCTCGCTAATCCAGCCTGCCTTGTTGCGCACCAAAACCTGCTCGTCCGCAATGCCATCGCGAATAAACGAGCGCGATGTTGATGCCAGAAGGCCCGACAACCACTGTGAAGTCTCGGTATCCATGCTCAGATACTCGCTCATCTCACGCCATAACCTCGCAGAAGTGCGCGGGCAGTAGGTCGGAAAATCACTCATCGGATTCAGTGCCGTTTCGTCATCAACACCCAGATTGGCAATCCAATCCTCATAGCCATCATGGTCAAACGCCGCGCGTAACGCGATAAACGAATCGTTGTCCGAGTTGACGACCGCGGCCTCGATAAGGTCACGCACTGTCTGCCAGCCCATGCTGTAACCACCATACGTGGCTAAAGGCCCATCGAGCGACACCTGCCCCGATTCGACCAACATCTCGCAAATATAGAGTGCATACAGCGCCTTATAACTGCTCGCTCCATACACCTCAACATCGGCGTTATACGTCACGCCCCTACCACTCGATAGGTCGTAGAACACTACACCCACGTCGCCCAGCTCCTGCGCCCGACACAGGGCATCCTGGAGCGAGGCAAGGCTCTCATCCTCCAAGGCAGGAGTCTTGTTATCCACCAACGAGAAGGTCCGAACGGTATCACCCGAAGGGATGTCGTTGAAGTCCGCCTTCGAAAGTCTCGTCTTGAGATCTGCCGTCGACAGAGCTTGATCTGCCGACGCTTTGGACTTTGAAACCTTCTCGTTTTGCAGCTGTACCGTTGACGCATCTGGGCGCCCCGTTCGCTCCGAGGCGTAGGTTTTAACGGTAATTCCGAGGATAATAACCGCCGACGTTAGCATCCCAATAGCGGCAATCTTCCTCACGCGGATGCGAGCGCCGGCAAGGCCACGCGAAGACGTGCCCTTCGTCTTATATCTGCTGCCATGCTGCGGCACATACTCGTCCCGCGATGCGATGTTTCGCACGTGGTCTCCTGACTGCCACCGTTTATATACGAGCAGCATGATACCGAGCAGGCATTTCTTTCCAAAGATATTTAGCAGCGTTTAAGGTGTCTTTAAAGAAACCACAAGCGTATTTATCCAAATGGCACGATTCTGTTGCGCATCTCTACCCAAAACGAAGTTGCGGTGAAATGGTTCCTGTTTGGGCGACATGGGCCTAAAAACAAGAACTATTCCACCGCAACTCAGCTGGGAACGAGGGGATATGAGGGCTATGGCATGCTATCCGATAGCGTTTTTGAGCTCCGCACGGCGCTTTTTCATACCGGCCATAACGGCATTGCGCAGCTCGGGCATGCGCGCGGTATCCATCTGGGGCACGCCCTCGAGCTTATAGGGAATGCCCAGTTGCTCGTACTTGACGACACCCATCGTGTGATACGGCAGCATTTCCAGGCCCACCACGTTGTGCCATGGAGCGATGAGGCGACCGAGCTTCTCGCACTCCTCCGCCGTGTCGGTAATGCCCGGCACAACCACGTGGCGGATAACGACCTTGATATTGCGACGTGCAAGCTCATCGCCAAACGCCAGGATGCGTGCGGGATCACAACCGGTCAGCTTTTTATGCTCGACCGGGTCGGCATGCTTAATATCGAGCAGTACCATGTCGGTCTCGTTGAGCACGGCATCGAACTTCTCGGGATGCTGAGGGTCGAAGGCGTAGCCACAGCTATCCAGGCAGGTATGCACACGACCATCGGGGTTGTTGTGCATTGCACGGAACAGGTCGGCCAAAAACTCGGGCTGCAGAAGCGGCTCGCCGCCCGAAACGGTAATGCCACCGCTGCGGTAAAACTCATGGTTGCTCTGGAACTCGTCCATCAGATGCTCGACGGTCACCATGGTGCCGCCGTTAACCGACCAGGTATCGGGATTGTGGCAATACGCGCAGCGCATGGGACAGCCTTGGACAAACACTACGAAGCGGATGCCGGGACCGTCAACCGTACCCATCGTCTCGATCGAATGTACGCGGCCCAGGGCAAACGCGGAGTCCTCGGGACGAGCGTCCACACCCTCGAGCGTCATCTCAGCCATTCCCGCTACCTTGCCTCTCATTGGTTTTAGTTACATAAATGCCAGAGCCATTCTAGCCCATACATATGATGGCGAAACGGTTTAGAGGTCAATTAGGTCGTCCTATTTGACTCCACGCAAAAGCGGCGGGAGGGTTATCGCAACCCGCCCACCGCCGAGGCAATAGAAATCGATAGACTCCAGGCCTTACGCCTTGAGCGTGAGCACCGCACCGAAGGCGGTCGGGCCGCAATGGCTCGAGATGACACCGCCGACCTGAGTCCAGGTAACGTCTTTAAAGCCCAGGTCGTGCGCATAGACTTCCATGTCGTCGCGCAGCTCCTGGGAAAGGCCTACCGAATACGCCAGGCCAATGTGCGAGTAGTCAATCTCGCCCTTCGCAACCATGTGGTCAATAAAGGCGCGGGCGCACTTGAGCATAGAGCCGCGGAACTTCTTGGTCGCCACAAACTTACCGCCCGTCACCTCAATGCAGGGCTTAATCTTGAGCAGGTGGGCGCCAAGGAATGCCACGTTGGACAGACGACCTCCCGCCTTAAGGAAGGCTAGGTCGGTAGGAACAAAGCCCAGCAGCACACGGTCCATCACCGAATTGGTGAAGGCGAAAATTTCGTCGACGGTGGCATCGGGGTGAGCCTCGATGTATTTGGCGGTCTCGACGGCAACGAGCGACTGGCCCACCGAGACAAAACGCGTATCCATGGAGAATACGTAGTCGCGGCCCTTAGCCGCAATCTTGGAGGACTGATGCGAGCAAGTCGTGACTTCGGAGTACGCAAGATGCAGAATGGTCGCATCGGGCTGCTCGGCATGGATACGGTCATATACGTGCGCAAAATCTGCAGGCGCGCAGCCGCTGGTCTTGGGCATTACGCCAAACTCGTTGCAGCGCGAGTAAATCTCGAGCGGATCGATGGAGCCGTCCTCGACGGTCTCGTCACCAATCGTGACATGCATGGGCACGCGCACGATGCCGTAGCGCTCGCAGAGCTCCGGCGTCACATCCGACCCAGACTCAACCACGATTACGTACTTGCCCATTATTATCACGACCCATCTCGACATTGGCTTTTCAATACATGGCACGCGCCGCCGCACTGTTGCACAACGGCGTCCAAGCGCCAAAGAGACGCCGCCCCTTGCGCACAACAAAGGACAGCGTCTCCCTGGAAAACTCCGTGCTAACCTGAGATTCTACACGGTTTATTACTAAGTGTTACTTATTCCGCAAACGGTCGCTATACGCGATAAACGGTAGCTGGCCGCGGTAACTGCGACACATTCCGCCCAGCAAGTCCAATCGTACTCCATGCACGGTTAATGCACAAGGCGGTAGAAATTCATCGATACCGCACCCTCGGCGTGCAGCTCCATCGCCGGAACCGCCGGCGAATAGGTACGGCTCGTAAGTGCTGCCTCGCCGCCATTTGCAAAAATCTCGACCATCGTAGTGTCCGAAAGCACGCGCAGGTCGCGAAGCTCGCTGAGCTCGATCGACCTCTGGTCGCGCCCATAGCCTTCGTCACCCATGTCGAGGGTAAGCATCCCGTCTGCATAGCGCACAAAGACACCCTTGCGGATTTCGAGCTCGATCACCTGGGCGCCCTCACAGGAAACCACAAGATCAAACAGGCGGCCCGGCTCCTCAACGGTTTCACCGCCTGTCGCGCAAACGCAGTCGCCGCGCATCCTCTCAATCTCGTGCACCGGCTGCTGACAGAGCTTACCATCGCGCATGCTCAGTTCTCTCGGCACCGTCAACGCGCACTGCCACCCGCGTGCCACCGTCGGGCTTTTTGCCGTCGCATCGGGGCAACCCGACCACCCGATCATCAAACGCCGACCCGCAGCATCCTCAAAGGACTGCGGTGCGTAGAAATCAAAGCCGGCATCGACCATCGGGGGCATGCCCTGCCCGGCGATCTTAAAACTCGGCGCCTCCCAATCGGCCTCGATGGGAAACCACACGCACTGGTGCGGATTGCGGTAACGCCATCCATCGGCGGACACACCCTGCGGACAGCAAACGAGAATAAGCTCACCATCGAGCTCAAACAGATCGGGGCACTCCCACATAAAGCCAAACTTCTCGCCCAACTCAATGCGCGTCGCATAGCTCCAGTCCTCTAGATCGCTCGAGGTATAGACAAGCACGCAGCCGCGGTCGTCTTTCGTACGAGCGCCCAGAACCATGTAGTAGATACCATCGTGTTCAAGGATTTTGGGATCACGCACGTGCGCACCGATATCGTCGGGGTAATCGACCGGCCCAACAGCTATGCGCTTCTCGCCCAATTCGTCGGGGTTCTCGGCAACCACATGAATCTGGTTTTGCTCACGGCCCGTCAACACGTAGTCGTAATCATCGCGGTCAAACTGCTTGACGTTGCCGGTATAGAAGTAGTGAATCTTGCCGTCGTGTACAAAGGCAGAACCAGAATACGCTCCGCTCGAATCCAAATCGGAATCGGGGAACAGCACAGGGCCGCGATTCTCGTACGTCACAAAATCCTTTGTTGTCAGATGATTCCAAAGCACTGGACCGCCATGCGCAGCATCGAATGGATCGTATTGGTGATAGATGTGATACGTATCACCGATCTGCACCAAACCGTTGGGGTCGTTGAGCCAGCCAAGCTCAGGCTCCACATGGAACAGGAGCCTATCGGGGTCGGACGCGATGCGACCCGCCGTCTCATCCTGTCCGGCACGCCACTGCTCATAGTCCGCGCGTGTCACCTTATTTTTTTGATTAAACATCGCCGTTGACTTTCTCGTCTATGGGGAAGGACGCTCGACTCACACGAGTCGAACGCCCTTCCCCAAATGGACTTATCCTCAGATTACGCTGAACGGCTCAACTAGAAGCTGACATCGAAGCCAGCACCAGCGCCCTCTTCATCAGTGGTCGGCACGCCCTTTGCCTTGTTGTAGGCAAAGATCAAGACGATCGGCACGATAAAGGCGATGAGATTGCCAGCCACATACCACACGAGCGTCTCGGGCGTGACGATGAGCAGGCCAAGCACGCCGGTCAGACCCTGACCGATGGCGCGCACCTCAAAGAGCTTCACGAAGGCACCGCCGCAGCCTGCACCGATGCAAGCGCAGATGAACGGGATGATCGAGTAGCGCATGTTTGCAGCAAAGATTGCGGGCTCGGAGATACCGACCAGCGTCGGGATAAAGGACGACATGCAGATGTTGCGCTCTTTGGAATGCTTCTTGTGAATGAGGTACATGCCGATGGCGCCGCCGCCCTGGGCGATGATGGAAACCGACCAGATGGCCTGGATGTAGTTGAAGCCGGTCGTGGCAACGAGGTTGGCCTCAATACCCTGGATGAACTGATGCGTACCGGTAACGACGAGCGGCTGCAGGAACGCGGCGAAGACAAAGGCGCCAAAGACGCCCATCCTGTTGTACAGGACATCGATTACGCCAGCGAGGACGTCGCCGATCAGGTTGCCGAGCGGGCCGAACACGGTGAACAGGGCAACGTTAGCAAGAATCAGGGTAACGGTCGGGACAAAGACAAACGAGACGACCTCGGGGATGTACTTCTGGGCAATCTTTTCGACCTTGGCCATAAACCAGGCAGTCAGGATTGCAGGGAACACGCCGCCCTGGAAAGCAACCATGGGGATGGAGAGCGGACCAAAGTTCCAGTACTCAGCACCCGACGGATCCATAACGAACGCGTTACGGTTCATAAGGCTCGGGTGAACCATGACGATACCGACGAGGATACCCAGGATCGGGTTGCCGCCAAAACGTTTGACCGCGCTGTACATAACCAGGACAGGCAGGTAGTCGAAGGTGGTGGCAATAATGGCAAAGAAGCTTGCGAGGTTCTTGAGGAACTCGCTGTGGTCGGCGAGGCTGCCCTCCATGCCAAAGAGGCCGTTGGCAACGATCAGCGACTTAAGGCCGATGATGATAGCGGCACCGACGAAGGCGGGAATGATGGGGATAAAGATGTCCGAGAACACCTTGAGGACAGAGAAGAACTTGCCTTTCTTGTCCGCCTCGGCGCCCCTTGACCTCGGAAGCGCTGATCTCCTTAACGCCCGTCAGAGCCATAAACTCATCGTAGACCTTGTTGACGGTACCGGTACCAAAGATGATCATGAGCTGGCCGCTGTTGTACAGCACGCCCTTGACGCCATCGATGTTTTCGAGCTCGGCCTTGTTGTACTTGCTCGTATCCTTGAGCACCAGACGCAGACGCGTAACGCAATGCGTGGCACCCTCGATGTTCTCCAGACCGCCGACGTTATCGACGACTTGCTGAGACACTACTTTGTAGTCCATGTTCCTCTCCATTCCCTTACGAAATCATAAAACGTTTTGATGCCATTACAGAGACGCGATCGTTGCATTTGCGCACTTGAGCGTACCGTCGGTGACCGTCAGTGCCACACCCTGGCCCTGCTTATTGCAGAAGCGCGCGTTAAGCGCAACATCATCGACAAAGATGGTCGCGATATCGTCGTCAACGACCAGGCGCACATGATGAGTGCCCTCGCCCTTAAAGAACAACGGACGCTCGAGGCCCATGTTGTTGACCTGGAACCACGGATACTGGGGGGCCGCCGTAAACTCGAGCTTGCCCTCACGCAGGTTGGCGCGGAACTCATAGGCAAGACCGGTCTCGGCGTCCTCGGCGAACTTGACCGAGAAGCCGGCAGCGTTACCGCCGAGCTCAATGTCGGTATCGAGCAAGTAGGTGGAGCCGGCGTCTGCAGACAAAACCTGCTCGACCTTGCCCGACTCGCAGGAGAGCTCGAAGGCTTCGACAGCCTTGCCCTCGCCAAAGGCGCCGAGCATGCTGTCGGGAAGCTTGGTGCCGAGCGTTCCGTCGGCACGCTGAACGATCTCGAGGGGCATGAAGGTACCACCCCACAGGTAAGAGCTGGGGTCGCCGCCCTCGTCACGCGTAGGAACCCAACCAAAGAGAACGCGACGCTCGCCATCGAATGCGGTGCGAGCGGCGTAGTACGCGCGGCCGTCGAAGGAGTCGTCAGCGGGGGTAATCCAAGGACCGTTGATGGACTTGGACATGCGGTAACGGGTCTTGTTGCCGTCGCTGTACTCGGAAAAGACGAGGTACCACCAGTCGCCCATCTTAAAGAGATCAGGCATCTCAAACATGGTGTACAGGCCTGGGTTCCACCAGTCGCCCTGGAACTCCCAGTTGGTCAGATCCTTGGAGGTGAACTTGACCAGGCGGCCGGTCATCAGACGCTTGTCCTCGCCCACACGCGTGCCGAGGATGAGCATGTACTCTTCGTTCTCCTCATCCCAAAGCACAAAGGGATCGCGCCAGTTGCGGTCATCGTAACCCTCCTGGGGCGGAAGCAGCGTCTCGGCGATGTTCTTCTCCCACTTGACGGCGTCGTCGCTCGTTGCGTGAAGAAGAACCTGCTTCATCAAACGTGCGCGGACCTTATCGCGATTGCAACCAGTGTAGAGCGCATGGTACTTGTCGCCCACCTTAAACACCGTGCCGGCATAAATGTACTGGTCGACTTCCTCGTCGCCGCCGCGCTCAAGGCTCTCGCCAAAGTCCTTGTAGTTGACGAAATCCTTGGTCGTAGCGAGTGCCCAGCCAAACGGCTCTCCGAAAGGTTCGGGGTTACGCGTGTCACGCTGATGATAGAGATAGAACGTGCCGTCCTCGCCGTACGGCATGATGTCGCCTACCCAAATTCCCTCAGGCTGGTAATACACCTTGTGCATCCGAGACTTCCTTTCCACGACATACTAACTCGGTACAATGGCAAGATATGTCAATCGTTTTCATATGTCAAACGTTTTCATATCAATACGTCTTTTCGCAGTTCCAGTCGTCGGTAAACGGTTGACATATGCCGGCGAACGGTCATCGGAGGCGTTTGAGGAATTCTTTTGGCACAGGATGAACTACGCGGTTTTGCCCTCAATGAGTTCAACGGGGAGCTTGATATTCGATTCGGGATTATCGCCGTTAATAAGAGCGATGATGGATTGCGCCGCGAGCTCTCCGATGCGATCGATATCTTGACGTACGGTTGTTAAGTCAGGCATAAACGTCATAGTTCGGCGGGCACCATCCGCGCCCACGACCTTAATATCGTCTGGAGCGCTCAAGCCACGCTGCTTCATCACGTTGAGACAGATGGCCGCCATCGTATCGTCTCCCGCAAAGATGCCGTCAATATCGGGGTTCTCATCGAGGATCTTCGCAACGACCGCGCCCTTTTCGTCGTCGGGCTTAACGAACTCAACCTCACGGACAAGCGCGGACAAACCGGCCTGCTCAACAACATCGAGGTAGGCATCGGTACGCTTATTGGCAGGCATGCGCATGCGGCTATTGCTGCGCAGGCACAGGATACGCCTGCAGCCGTCATCAATCAGACGGCGCGTGGCGAGCTCGCCGATGCCATAGCTGTCACTTGCAATCTGGACAGAGCCCTCGCCAAGATCGCAGTCGATGCCAACCAGGCTCAAGCCCATCTCGGCATATGCCTCAGCACCGATATTGAGGGAGTTGACGATTACGCCGTCGACCATATTGCGGCGGAGCATGTCGATATAGGAACGCTCAAGATCAGGTCGATTGGCGCTGTTGCACAGCAACATCTTAAAGCCGTTTTCCGCTAACGTGCGCTCGACCGCCTGCACAACCTGAGCATGGAACGGGCTGCTCACAAAGGGAACGATCATACCGATAAGATTCAGGCGACCGTTGAGCATGGCACGGGCGATATCGTTGGGCGTATAGTTGATGCGCTCCATCGCGGCATGGACCTTATCGCGGGTCTCTTGGCTAATATAGCCGCGATTATTAAGCACGCGAGATACCGTAGTAGGCGAAACCCCCGCCACCGCTGCAACTTCCTTGATGCCAGGCTTAGCAGAATCCTTAGAACGAGCGCCCTCGCGAGCCATAGCACCCTCCCCCATCAACATGTCAAACGTTTACATACGAACAAAGCATACCCCAACAACAGCGGGAAGACGGTAACAGCACAAGTAAGTAAACGACTCATCCAAATAATTAGGAGAGTTCCGCCTAAAGGGTGACTACACAGGACCCCCGCCGGGCCGCTTTGGGTTACTTTCCAAAACATTTCCGCAGGACGCAAAGGGCTCCGCCGCGCGAAGCGCGCAGCGGAGCCCTTTGCATGTCCGAGGACGTTTTGGAAAGTAACCCAAAGCGGCCCGGCGATCCTGCGGGAGTTAAACCCCTTTAGAACTTGTCGTGGAAGGTACGCGAAATGACCTCGTCCTGCTGCTCCTTGGTGAGCGTGTGGAAGTTCACGGCATAGCCGGAAACGCGGATGGTCAGCTGCGGGTACTTCTCGGGGTGAGCCTGGGCGTCGAGCAGCGTCTCACGGTTGAAGACGTTGATGTTCAGGTGGTGGCCACCCTTCTCGGCGTAAGCGTCGAGCATGTGGACCAGGTTATCGGCCTGAGTCTCGGAAACTTCAGAAACCTTCATAATGTGTCTCCTTCGATTGACAGGCGCCGGCCGAAACCGGCGCGCTAATCAGTAATCGTTATTGTTAGTATAGCACTAACAATAGTTACTCGCCCAGCTGATCAAGGTCGATATCGCCAAAGAACACCTGGTCCTCCTTGCCGAGCGCACTCGGAATGATGGAGAAGGTGTTGGAGATGCCGTCCTGAGCATCGCGGAACGGGAGCTTGGAAACCGAAGACAGCGAAGCGATGGCGCCGTGGCTATCGCGCTTGTGCATGGGGTTAGCACCCGGGGCGAACGGCTGACCAGCCTTGCGGCCGTCGGGCGTGGAGCCGGTCTTCTTACCGTACACGACGTTGGAGGTAATGGTCAGAACCGAGGTCGTGGGCACGGAGTTGCGATAGGTGTCGTTCATGCGGATGTACTCCATGAACTGGTGCACAACGTCGTGAGCGATCTGGTCGACGCGGTCGTCATCGTTACCGTACTTGGGGAACTCGCCCTCGGTCTCGAAGTCGACGATGATGCCGTTCTCGTCACGGACGGGGTGGACCTTGGCGTACTTGATGGCGGACAGGGAGTCAGCCACGACGGAAAGGCCAGCGATGCCCGTAGCGAACCAGCGGTGCACGTGCTTGTCGTGCAGAGCCATCTGGATGCGCTCGTAGCAGTACTTGTCGTGCATATAGTGAATGATGTTCAGCGAGTTGACGTACACGCCAGCGAGCCACTTCATCATGTCGTTGTACTTGGCCACAACGTCGTCGTAATCGAGCGTATCGCCCTCGACGGCGCGGTACTTGGGGCCGACCTGCTTCTTGGAGACCTCGTCAACACCGCCGTTGAGTGCATACAGCAGGCACTTGGCCAGGTTAGCGCGGGCGCCGAAGAACTGCATCTCCTTGCCGATGCGCATGGAGGACACGCAGCAGGCAATGCCGTAGTCGTCGCCATGATAGACGCGCATGAGGTCGTCGTTCTCGTACTGGATCGAGGAGCTGGCGACAGAAGTCTTGGCGCAGAACTTCTTGAAGTTCTCGGGCAGACGGGTCGACCACAGAACGGTCATGTTGGGCTCGGGGCTGGTGCCCATGTTCTCGAGCGTGTGCAGGTAGCGGTAGCTCATCTTGGTAACGAGCGTACGGCCGTCGACACCCATGCCGCCGATGGACTCGGTGACCCACTGCGGGTCGCCGGTGAACAGGGCCTGGTACTCGGGGGTACGGGCAAACTTGACCATGCGGAGCTTCATGATGAAGTGATCCACGAACTCCTGGATCTGCTCCTCGGTGAAGGTACCGTTGGCAAGGTCGCGCTCAGCATAGATGTCGATGAACGTAGAGGTACGGCCGATGGACATAGCGGCGCCGTTCTGCTCCTTGACGGCAGCAAGGTAGGCGAAGTACATCCACTGGATGGCCTCCTGCGTGTTGGTAGCAGGGTTGGAAATATCGAAACCATAGGTCTCGGCCATCATCTTGAGCTCGCCGAGGGCGCGGATCTGCTCCTGCAGCTCCTCGCGATCGCGGATGTTGTCGGCGGTCATGACCGTCGGAGTGGAAGCCTTCTGGGCCTCCTTGTCCTTGATCAGGTAGTCGACGCCGTACAGGGCAACACGACGGTAGTCGCCGATGATGCGGCCGCGGCCATAGCCATCGGGCAGACCGGTGATGATGTGAGCCGAGCGGCAAGCACGCATCTCGGGGGTGTAGACATCGAAGACGCCAGCGTTGTGGGTCTTGCGCTCGAAGGTGTAGCGCTCGACAACGTTCTCGTCGACCTTGTAGCCGTGCTGGCTGGCAGCCTGGCAAGCGATGCGGATACCGCCGTTGACGTGCAGCGCGCGCTTGAGCGGCTTGTCGGTCTGGAGGCCAACAATGGTCTCCTTGTCGCGATGGGCATTATCGATGTAGCCAGCGGGGTGGCTCACGATACCCGTGACGGTCTTGGTGTCCATATCGAGGACACCACCCTGCTCGCGCTCCTTAAGCAGCAGGTCGAGAACCTCGCCCCACAGCTCCTTGGTACGCTCGGTCGGACCTACGAGGAACGACTCATCGCCCTCGTAGGGGGTGTAGTTCTTCTGGATGAAGTCTCGGACGTCAACCTCTCCCGTCCAGATACCTTCCTTGAAGCCTTCCCATGCCTCCTGCATTGTGTAACCACGCTCCTAGTTACGTGTAATGCGGCGCTCTCTCACACCGCTGCTTATTGAATTCTTGAATGTTCGGCTTGCACTACCGGCTTCTTCCGTTCTTCACCACACGTTGGTGCAGGAAAAACGTTTGTCCACCTTGGAACTACAACCCAAAACCCAAGATTTCACCCGTTTGAGAAGGATAACATAGCGACCCTCTCCATCTGGGCTGTTATATGTTTCTTTTTTTATATCATAAGGGCGTTTTTTACAAATCCGCAGGAAATGCGAGCGCGAACAACTACCGTTCACCGATTTGTTTAGTTTTTTCCTTGCCTTTGTACGACGTTCACTCTAGCTGTTATGCCAGCTTTAGCAGGGTAAAGTACCTCTGAGTAGGCTTTAGGACATGCCTAACGATCTGCCCCTAACTTTGCTGGCACCGACGGTGTACGGAGGTCGCCTAAAGGTAGTTTTCTAGGCATGTCCCAAAATCTACCGCATAGGGTGCGCGTGCAAGGGTATCATCTTTCACCGAAAATAGTTTCTAGTGTTAGGGGTTTTCGGTGGAAGATACCGATTTCCGTGAACTTGGACGTCAGCTCTTAACTGAGTTTGGCAGCATGCATCAGCGTATTTCGCGCTTTGCGGACAAAGCCCTCGGCGGCGAGATGGCCGTCATGCGCGCCCTCATACTCGCCGGCGGTTCGCTCACGCCGAGCGAACTCGCTGATCGCGCCTGGGTCTCGAGCGCCCGCATCGCCAATATCCTACGCGCCCTCGAGGCCAAGGGCTGGGTCGAGCGCGAGCACTCAAAGACTGACCGTCGTCGTGTACACGTCATAGTGACCGACAAGGGATTCCAGGATCTCGAAATCAAACGCCGGGAATTCGAGGACCGCACCGCGGCTTTCCTCGAGCAGCTCGGCGAAACAGATACCCAAGAGATGGTGCGCCTTCTTAGACGTGCCAACGAAATTATCGACCGCAATCAAGAAAGGAGAGATGCCGAGTGAGGATTCTCAAGCTCTTTAAAAAGCATGTCCTGGCACTGTTCGCAGCTATCGTACTTATCGTAATCAGCTGCAACGCCGATCTGGCACTGCCTACCTATATGAGCGACATCGTCGACGTGGGCGTGCAGCAAGGCGGCATTGCCTCGCCCGTGCCCGACACCATTCGCGCCGAATCGCTCGACGACCTCGAACTCTTTATGAGCGCCAAAGACGCCAAAGCTGTGGAGGCCGTGTTTAGCAAGGCTGACAAAAATGGCATTCGAACGTATAAGGGTACCGAGGAAGAGCGTGCCAATGGAGGCAAGATTGCCGACATTATGAGCCTGCCCGAGACTGTCGTCCTTTCGCTCGACCAGGGCATTGACGCCGACTCCATGGGCGACATGATGGGCTCGTCCAGCGAGAAAGACAACAACGCTGCCCAGGCCATGCCCACCCCCGAGCAAATGGCAGCGATGACGCCCGAGCAGCTCGCCGAGATGCAGCAGAAGGCCGCAGCGGCGCAGAACATGCAAAAGCAGATTGATGCCGACGGCGGTAAGATCACCATGAAGAGCCTGCGTCTGGGCGTTGAAGGCGACCTAATCGACCAGGGTAAGCTCGTCGAGGGCGCCAACCAAATGGCGGACAAAATGGGCTCCATGTCGGGCTCCATCGTCACCCAGCGCGCCGTGAGCTATGTACAGGACGAGTACAAGGCACAGGGCATCGACCCCGCCGACGTGCAGAACGCCTACCTGAGCCACATGGCGACCACGATGTTCGGCCTGTGCCTGGTGTCGCTCGTCGCCACCATCCTGACCGGTGCCGTGGCTTCGCGCACCGCCTGCTCCATCGCCCGCGACCTACGCCGCGAGACCTTCAACAAGGTTATGCACTTCTCGCCGGCCGAGGTGGGCAAGTTTAGCCAGGCCTCGCTCATCACCCGCTGCACCAACGACATTCAGCAGATCCAGATGGCCGCAACCCTGTTTATCCGCATGTGCCTGATGGCCCCCGTCATGGGCATCGTCGCCGTCATGCGCGTCCTGGCCAACCACACCGGCCTGGAGTGGACCATCGCCGTGGCCATCATCGCGGTCTCGGCCGTCGTCGGCGTGCTCATGGGTCTCACCATGCCCAAGTTCAAAAAGATGCAAAGCTTTGTGGACCGCGTGAACCTTACCGCCCGCGAGCTGCTCGACGGCCTTATGCCCATCCGCTCGTTCAACCGCGAGGAGCATGAACTCGAGCGCTTTGACAAGGCTTCGCTCGACCTGATGACCACGCAGCTCTACACCAACCGCGCCATGAGCTTTATGATGCCGCTCATGATGCTGGTCATGAACTGCATCACCGTGCTTATCGTCTGGTTTGGCGCGCAGGGCGTGTCCGACGGCGTGATGCAGGTCGGCAACATGATGGCGTTTATCTCCTACACCATGCAGATCGTCATGGCGTTTATGATCCTCACCATGGTTTCGGTTATCCTGCCCCGCGCTGAGGTCGCAGCCGAGCGTGTGGAAGAGGTCATCACTTGCCCCACGAGCATCAACGACCCTGTCTCGCCCAAACTGCCCGTGGCCAGCGCGCCGCGCGGTGAGCTCACCTTCCGCGACGTGAGCTTCCAGTATCCCGATGCCCGCGCCGATGTCATCAGCGGCGTGAACTTCACCACGCATGCCGGTCAGATGCTCGGCATCATTGGCTCCACGGGCTCGGGCAAGTCCACGCTCGTGCAGTTGATTCCGCGCCTGTACGACGTCACGGGCGGCAGCATTTCGCTCGACGGCATCGACGTGCGCGACATGACCCTTTCCGAGCTGCGCCGCCGCATCGGTTATATTCCGCAGCAGGGTCGTCTATTCTCGGGTACCGTCGAGAGCAACCTCAAGTTTGCCGGCGACATGGTGAGTGACGAGGATATGCGCCAGGCAGCACGCGTCGCCCAGGCGGAGGACTTTATCGCCGAGCGCGAGGACGGGTACGACTCCCCTATCAGCCAGGGCGGCTCCAATGTTTCGGGTGGTCAGCGCCAGCGTCTGGCCATCGCCCGCGCGTTGGCCAAAAAGCCCGAGGTCGTGGTGTTCGATGACTCGTTTAGTGCCCTCGACTACAAGACCGACGCGCGCCTACGCGAGGAGCTGGCCAAAAACGTTACCGACGCCGCGCTCGTGGTCGTGGCCCAGCGCATCGCGACCATCATGCACGCCGACCAGATCATCGTGCTCGACGACGGCCACGTAGTGGGCACCGGCACGCACGAGGAGCTGCTGCGCAGCTGCCCGGCGTACCTGGAGATCGCACAGTCGCAGCTTTCCGCCGAGGAGCTGGGGCTTACCCAAGAAGAAATTGCAGCCGTCATGGAAGGAGGCGAGCGCTAATGGCAGACGAGACCAAGGCTCAGATTCCCAAGCCCACCCGCCAGCGTGGTCCCATGGGCCGCATGGGCGGCATGCGTCGCGGCGAAAAGGCCAAGGACTTTAAGGGCACCATGAGGCAGCTGCTCGGCTATATCGGCCAGCACAAGATTGCCGTGTTTGCCGCCGTCGCCTTTGCCGTGTGCTCGGTCATCTTTAATATTGTGGGACCCAAGATGCTCGGTCAGGTTACCACCAAGCTGTTCGAGGGCCTGGTTGCCAAGGTCAACGGCACCGGCGATGTCGACTTTAACTGGATCGCTAAGACGCTCGGCTTTTTGCTCTGCCTGTATCTGGCGAGCTCTGTCTGCAGCCTGATCCAGGGCTGGCTCATGACCGGTGTCACGCAAAAGATCTGCTACCGCATGCGCAAGGAGATTGCCGCCAAGATTGCCGTCGTGCCGATGAGCTACTTCAACGGCCACAGCAAGGGCGACGTGCTCAGCCGCATCACCAACGACGTCGATACGCTCGGCCAGTCGCTCAACCAGAGCGTGACGCAGCTTATTACGTCCGTCACGCAGATTATCGGCGTCCTCGTCATGATGCTGTCGATCAGCCTGCCGCTCACCGGCGTCACCGTGCTCACGCTGCCGGCCGCCGCGATTATCTTGATGGTGATGATTCACTTCTCGCAGCCGTACTTCCGCGAGCAGCAGCAGGTCCTAGGCACCGTCAACGGCATTATCGAGGAGGATTTTGCCGGCCAGAACGTCATTCAGGTGTTCGACCGCGCCGAGGCTTCGATCGAGGAGTTCGACCGTCAAAACGACCGCCTCTTTATTAGTGGCTGGCGCTCGCAGTTCCTGTCGGGCCTGATGATGCCGCTTATGAGCTTGGTGGGCAACATGGGCTACGTGGGCGTCGTCGTGGTGGGCGCGCAGCTCGCGCTGACCGGCAATGCCACGCCCGGCGACATTCAAAGCTTTATCCAGTACGTTCGCAACTTTACGCAACCCGTGCAGCAGCTGGGCAACGTGAGCAACACGATGCAGTCGATGGCAGCTGCCACCGAGCGTGTGTTTGAGTTCCTGGCCGCGCCCGAGGAGGAGCAGAAGGCCGACGCGCAGATTCCCGAGAAGCGCCCCGGCCACGTGGAGTTTGACCATGTCAAGTTTGGCTACACGCCCGACAAGACCATCATCCACGACTTTAGCTGCGAGGCGCAGCCCGGCCAGACCATCGCCATCGTCGGCCCCACCGGCGCCGGCAAGACCACGCTCATTAAGCTGCTGCAGCGCTTCTACGATGTGGACGACGGTTCGCTGCGTGTCGAGGGCGTCGACGTGCGCGACTGGGACCGCGCGGCGCTGCGCGGCGAGTTTGCCATGGTGCTGCAGGATACCTGGCTGTTTAACGGCACCATCCGCGAAAACATCCGCTACGGACGCCCCGATGCGAGCGATGCCGAGGTCGAAGCCGCTGCACGTGCCGCACGCTGCGACCACTTTATCCATACGCTCGCCGGCGGCTACGACTTTATGATCAACGAGGAGGGCACTAACCTGTCGCAGGGTCAGCGCCAGCTCGTGACCATCGCCCGTGCCATTTTGGCCGACCGCCCGGCGCTGATTCTGGACGAGGCGACCTCCAACGTCGATACCCGTACCGAGGAGCTTATTCAGCGTGCCATGGATGCGCTGATGCAGGGCCGTACCAGCTTTGTTATCGCGCACCGCCTGTCCACGATCCGCAACGCCGACGTGATCTTGGTAATTCGCGACGGCGACATCGTCGAGAAGGGAACGCACGACGAGTTGCTCGCCCAGGGCGGCTTCTACGCCGACCTGTACAACTCGCAGTTCGACGAAGCGGCGTAAATTCTGCCGCAGGGAACGAATAACGCCCGAGAACGGGGGCGCAGGACAACCTGCGCCCCCGTTTTTGTTCTGCGGCCCTTGAGCCGCCTCCCCTGGGACCTGATTGACAGCCCCTTCCAAACCCTGTGGGCAAAAAATAGCAAATATGAGTACTGTCACCTTTTTAGTAACAGCCAAAACTGCCCCAAATGCCGCCCTCGCAGCTTGCATGCGCCTCTCAATTAGTCAAACAGCTCTATAGCGGGCTAATATGCGTCGACGTTAATGAACATATTTGCTGTTATGTCCATTGTTTTGCGAAAGTAATATGGCACTACAATAGCAACAGTACTCATATTTGGCATTTTTTCCCACTGGGCTTGGAAAGCGCCGAAGACCTACCGATGCCGGCAAGCAAACCACATCCTGGTGCAAGGGGGACAGGTTAATCTGCACCAACCTGGTGCAAAGTAACCTGTCCCCCTTGCACCAACCCCTTGGCAACCCCGGCAACGTCGACGTCTTGGAAACGACAGCGAGCGGGTCGCATTTGAGGCAAGGCGACGTGAAGCGATAGGGCGCTGACCTTTTGGTCGCGCCCTTGAAGTCGAACGTCAGATTGTCCTAATGCGGCCCGCGCAGCGTCGGCCGGTTACGGCGTTTGGTAAAACCGCGTAACTAAATCCGTTCCGCGATCTCGTGGATGAGGTAGTCGGTCTTTTCCCAGCCCAGGCACGGGTCGGTGATCGACTTGCCAAAGACGCCGCCGTCGACCGGCTGGTTGCCGTCCTCCAGGTAGGACTCGATCATAAAGCCCTTGACCAGCTTGGAGATGGACTCGTTGCGGCGGCAGCTATCGAGCACCTCCTTGCAAATGCGATACTGCTCCAGCGGACGCTTGCCCGAGTTGTCGTGGTTGCAGTCGATGACCGCCGCCGGGTTGGCGTAACCGGCATGCTCGGTATAACGCTCGGCCAGGCGCTCCAGGTGCTCGTAGTGGTAATTGGGGTAGGTGCGACCGTCGAGACCAATGTAGCCGCGCATGACGGCGTGTGCGAGCGGGTTTCCGTCGCACTCAACCTCCCAGTTACGGAAGATGAAGCTCTGATGTGCCTGGGCGGCGTAGATGGAGTTGAGCATGACGGTGGTGGAACCGGCGGTGGGGTTCTTCATGCCGACGGGCACCGAAATGCCGCTCGACACCAAGCGATGCTCCTGGTTTTCGACCGAGCGCGCGCCGACGGCAACGTAGCTCAGCAGGTCGACGAGGTACTGGTAATTAGAGGGGTAGAGCATCTCGTCGGCGGTAAAGAAGCCAGTCTCCTCGATGACGCGCAGGTGCATGTGGCGGATGGCCTTAACGCCTTCGAGCAGGTCATCGGGCGCCTCGGGGTCGGGGTTGTGCAGCAGACCCTTGTAGCCGGTGCCCTTGGTGCGCGGCTTGTTGGTGTAGACGCGCGGAATGATGATGAGCTTGTCCTTGACCTCCTCGGCGACCTTGGCCAGTCGGTTCATGTACTCAAGCACCGAGTCCTCGCGGTCGGCAGAGCACGGGCCGATGATGAGCACCTTGCGCGCGTCCTCGCCGGTAAAGACCTTGGCGACCTCGGCGTCGAATGCCTGCTTTTTGGCGGTAAGCTCGGCGGAAAGCGGCATTTCCTCGCGGATCTCCATGGGAATCGGCAGCCTGCGTTTGAAATCCATGGCCATGCGGGGCCTCCTCAATCAAATAAGTCAAAGTGTGAATTGTCGAATGCTCGGCATTATCCGCTGTCGCACGCTAAAGTGCAAGCACGACCAACCAAAAAGGGAACGGATGACACGAGGACTTGCTTACCACGAGAGTGGATAATCTCCCGTTTTCGGCCTATGTCCGCGCCAAAAGCGGGAGATTATCCACTCTCGTCGAGCAAGCGTCCGAAAATCCTCGCTCGTGACCTACCAAAAAGGGACAGGTTTATTCTGGCAGGTTTTATCTGGGCAAACGCCAAAACCACCACAAAGGGGACAGGCACCTTTGTGGTGGTTTGCTCATGGCGGTCTTCTGGCGAAAACTAAGTGAGTAGACTTTTTGCGAAAGGCCAAGCACGCCCCAAAACGCCACAGCTCTGGCCTGCGGTTTTATTGAGCTTGTACCGCGATGTGCTCGGCAGGTTCCAAAAAGCCTACTCACTTGCATTTGGGGCGCGCCGGATAGGTGAAAATACCACCGCAGAAGAGGTACTTCTTTCGCGGTCTTTCGCGGCATCCTTTGCTACCACGGTTTCAATCGTCTCAATCTGTAACATGTAGAGGTAAAATCGCCGTTTTGCTGTTACAGATCAAGACGATCAACATAGTGCGAGTTGAATAGTCTCAATCTGAAACAGATGGAAACGTTATTACCAGCCAAGTGTTACAGATTGAGATAAACGCAGGAGCGGCAGCGTTAGATCAATCCTCCGCAAAGTAATTCGGAGAGAATCTGGTCCTAGGGTTATCTACCAGGTACGATATGTGCACTTATATTTCGTCTCAAACCCAGGCATTCCGTTCCCGCGTGGGCTTAACGCTGCACCTGTATAGAGGATCGTTTGCCCCGTACGAGAATAAGAGGTTTTGAAAGACAACCTCTTGTATGTCTGGTCGAAGCAATCAACATTCTCGCTCGGGTAGCTCGCGGTGGAGAACGATTTGTAGGTGTCCAAGACATCCGCCGTCACAAGACGACAAGGTGCAACAGAACCCGTATCTGGCTGCGCCGTCGCATAATTGGGAATTGCGCCCATCGACAGTGCAAGCATAAAACATGCGGCCAATGCCTTCGCCAAGTTCTTCGATATATGTCGTTTCATGGTTATCTTCCTCTCCTAGTTTTTGCTGTCGTTCGTCTTGAATAGCTGCGCGTACACATTACCGATCCATTTCGAATCACCTCCCATTTCTCGAGTAACGAAGTGCGAATCATCTCGTGTGAGCAAGACGGAGCCATCGCAGAGCGATTCGAGATTCCCGATAAGATGGGAAGAGATAATGACATGCGCTCCCCTACCTGCTTCATCTCTAAGAGCATTCGAAACGATTGCGACATGTCCCACATCAAGCGCATTCATGGGCTCATCCAAAAGGACGACTTCGCAATAGGACATATACGCCATCGCCACATTGAGTAATTGTCTATTTCCATCAGACAGCCTAGATACGGGCGTATTCTTCAACCCAGTCAAGTCAAAGCGATCAAGCACTTGGTCCAAAGTGCGAGGTGAATGCCAAATTCGCCTGCATCGGTCGAGATGGAAAGCGACTGTCATGTATGGAATCAATAGAGACGGCCCATTCGGAACCAAGAAGAATTCCTTTCTCATTTCCTCACAGTCGACACATGCTTTTGCATGAAAACAAAGAGAACCTGACACGCGCACTGATGGCCCAGCGTCTCCCCAAAGAGCATTAAGTAACGTAGTCTTGCCATATCCATTTGGCGCGACAAGACCCCATATCTGGCCAGCGGGCATATCAAACTGCAATCCCTTTGCCAGCTGGTTTTTTTCAACCGTCAACACATCCAGCGACAGAGAGAGCAAGCTTTTCTCGCCCAAACTATCCGGACTAATATGGTTCCAGGCCCAGCGATTCTTGCTTTTTAGACGCGAAAACGAGATGATTCCCAACGCACAGACAACAAGCGTGCCCATTACGGCAAAGAAACAGTGCAGCGCACTGGCTTCAGGAACGAGTGATACCTCAGCTCCATTGGCGTAAGAAGCGCCGCCGAGTGCAAGCGAAGAGACAGAATAGCTCGGCACCATATACGGCAGCAACGCATGCCATGGAGCATCTTTGCTCGCATAAAACGGAAGCTGGCTTATGCCCCCCACAAGAGCGACCACCATGGACGAAATGGCCCTGTTTCTGCTTCCTGCGTATACGCACACGCCCAAACAAGCAAACATCATAGACAACGCAGCCTCAAAGACAGCAAATAGCCCAAGCTGAACTAACACAGTTCTTTCGACCACGTCACCATACTGAATGAATACGACTGGGTACTCCGTCTGACCGGCACCGTTAAGCACCGTTGCCAATACAAAACAGGGAGCCAACGCCAGAACCAAAACCGTCATCGATGCAATGCCAGAGACGAGAACGCGGCATGCATTCATCTCTAACTTTGACAACAAAGCCCGATCGTAGAACCGCTTTCCATCCCCCTCAAGCGACATATAGAGGACGAGAACCGGAACTAAAAGCCACGCTATTGCAGGAACAGCGCCGCAATAATATGCAAGAAGAATCATCCCAGGCATTTTTGTTGTTGAGCCGTACGATTCCGGATGGGGCAGCATTGCTATGGCTCGGGGAAGACGCTCTTGGGCCTCAAGAGATAGCTCCGAATCAACGCCATTCAAATAACCGAGTCGGTATTCCTTGAGCAATAGATTGTCGTAATCGGCAATCGCATCGTAATACCCTCTGGAATCTGCCTTGTTTTCAAGCGCTCGATCAAGACACGCCCTTTCGTCGGCAATGATGCTGTTGAGCTCCTGTGGGGCGGTGTCATAAACGCCGCCAGAGACTTGAGAGGCCAACAATGCCCTCTGCTCCTCGATGGAACCTCTGCCATATAGATAATCTGCCCCCGTTGGAACGGATAGAAAAACCGGGATGCAGAATACGAGCGCGAGCAGCGCCGTCAACAACATAATTCCCCGGTTGCGCGCAAGAACTTCTAAATTAAGCCGTACATATGTGAGGCAATCACAAACCTTCACAGCAAGCACCTCCGGTTCGCAACACACGGATCGTCGGACCCGTTGTCCGGAAGTATCGCCTTCATCGTCTGAACTGTCTGTAGACGTGCGGGATGGACTTATGATCTTGTTTGTCTACAGGCTTCTACCTGCCATTTTCTACAACATCAGCTATAAGACAAAATACTTTATCTCTAAGTTCACGCTCCGAGTGAACTCCAAGCAAGGCATAGCTCTTGCTCTTGGCCTCTTTGACGGTTCCCCGAGCAACATTAAGATGCGCGCAAATCTCGGTGGTTCTATTGCCATCAAAAACGCATGCCATGATGTCGGCATAAAGCGGCGTGAAGCCAAGCCTCAAGAAAGCCTCACGCACGGCATCGCGTCGATCACCCGCCCGAGCTGCATCTTTCAAACGCAAGGATAGCAGCGAATAAGTCAGAAGGATAAGTACGACAAGGAACGCGATCACGCGTAAAGCAGGCAAAAGGACGCCAACGGACTCACCGCTCCCAACGGACTCAAAGAAAATGTACAGTCGACTTACTGCATCGTGAGCCCAGAACGCTATTCCGGCACCCGCGGATACCGAAGAAAGACTCAGTTCAGGTGAGCAACATAAATGCATTTCTGTCATCCGCCGTATAACCGCATAGCAACACAGGGCCAAAAGCACTGTGGCTATCGATAGGATTATCACATCATGCTCAAAGCCGAAGCATACGAGGATTTCCTCGATGCCCATTCCAGACGCATACATAAACAGGAAGCAGGCGAAGACTATCCTGCAGTTCCGATTGGACGATGAGAGCCTCAGTGATTCTGAACGGTGATCATGGTCATTTGTTGCGTCAAGATGCCACGCATCCTTTGACAAAAGAAGTCCAGTCGTCGCCTCTGAAATGCTTTTATATCCGGTTTTAGTCAAGGCCCGCGACAAATAGGTACGGGCGGTAGACGGGGAAATATCCAAGGCAGAAGCAATCTCCTCGTACGTTTTTCCCTCTATCCTCATAGAGAAAACCGCGGACTCCCTTTGAGAAAAACCCAAAGTCGCAGGGATATCGGCAACTGCAGAGCGTTTTCCTCCTAATTTGGCATCCGCAGAAAAAGCGCTCGTTAAGTCGGGTAACGATCGCATTATGGCCCTGACAAGGATGCTGCCCAAGACAGTCACCAGAAGCAGTGCGATCTCTTGACGCCCACCAAAGCTCAGGAGCACAGCTCCGATGTTTATATTGCGCGAAAACAAACAATCCAAATCAAGAGCAACGGCAGCATTACCAAACGCAAGAGGTTCGACGAGCGAGGCAGCAACCCCCATCTCGGCGTTAACGGAAAGGATAGAACCGATGGACTCCATCAACGAGGCGAGAAGAAACTGAAGGCCAACAAGCAAAGCAATCAAGAGTACAACGGGGCTGTAAAGGGCGAGCTCAGGATACCCATGGAGAACAGGGCCATCGGCTACATGTTTCCCCGTTGATCCCGCACGCATGTTTGTGAATTCACCGCCAAGCGCCCAAGAACAGCAAGCGACAAGCAAGGGGGCTAGCAACAACAAAATGAACGCGAGCGCCGAAACCACACCATGAAATTGATGAAACACATTAAGAGATACCGTGAACATCGCGAGAAGTGCAATATCTACGAGCATAAGTCCAAAAAGCCGTTTGGAAATACCCGGTCTCACGGGGCGAGAGATGAGACCCACACAGAAGCCCGAAAGCAGATGCAGACCGATAAGAACGGTGCCAGAAAGGCCCGCATAAATACTTGGCGCCATACAATACAGACCAGCCGCCCCTATAAACAACATAATTGAATGCCAGAGGAACGAGCGCTTTACGTTTTGTAGATCAGCCGCCTCGATTGCCATAAATTCAAAGCTCCTAGATAGCATTTTGGCTATTTTAACATCGGCCCCAGCGTTAAAAAACTGTTACCCGAATTAATCAATATACCCCCTCCGCTAAAAGGCACCACGCTCATCCTCCACTTCTGGGAGCGCTAGCCTGTCAAAAGGGGACAGGTTTATTTTGGTAGGTTTTATCTGGGCAAACGCCAGGCGCCGCGAGGGAGCCGCCTTCCCTCGCGGCGGTTTTCTAGCAGAAAAACCAAGTGAGTAGGCTTTTTTCAGGAAGCCAAGCACGCCCCAAAACATCACTGCCCTGACCTGCGGTTTTATTGAGCATTTGTCCCGATGTGCTCGGCAGGTTCAAAAAAGTCTACTCACTTGTATCTGAGACGCACCAGGTTGGCAAAAACCGCCGCGAAAGGGCCCCTGGTCCCTTCGCGGCGGTCATACGCCTCTGATTTTGCGACGGTTTTGTCCGCTTGTTACTCGCTGTAGCGGGTGGCAATGGCGGCTCGCACCATGCCGGTGCTCATGAGGTAGGTCACCAGGAAGTAGCCACCGTATGCTGCCAGGAAGATTGCACAGGTGAGGCCCACGGTGCCGCCGATGCTCATATTTCCGAAAATGCTCACCAGCTCGATGATCACCTTAAGTGCCACAAAGGAGTGCGCCAGGCCCACTGCCAGCGGGAACAGGAAGAATACCGCTTGCTGCGCCATCACCGAATGACGAATCTGGCGGTCCTCACAGCCGATCTGTGCCAGCACACGATAGCTGCGGCTGCCGTCGGCCACGTTGGAGAGTTGCTGGATCGACAGAATCGCCGCGCATGCAACGACCAATACAAAGCCGATGTAGATGGCTAGGTAGCTAATAAGACCGTTCATTTGCGCTGCTTGCGCGTACATCTCGGAGCGTGTGATGAAGGTTCCCCACGACCCCGGCTCCTTGCCGTCAACGAGCAGATTGTCGAGCACAGTGTATTTAATACTCTCGTCTGCCTCGGTCGTATCCATCCCCTGTTTGTAGTTAACGAGCAGGCTACTGGAATACGGCTGCAGATTAAGTTGGGACAACAGCTCGTCGGCAACGACGACGGTACCCGGATTACTGCCCATCGCCGAGTTGGCGATGGCCGCCGCATCTTCGTCCGACTTATCGGTTGCGGGCTTGAGCGTATGCCCGCCCAAGGTAAGGGCATGGCCGCCAGCCATATACTTGGTGTACAGGTCGACCAGCTCGCCGCCCATATCACACGTGAGCAGATACTGGTCGTGACCGATGTGCACCGGCTCCTCGCCCATCATCTGACGCAGTTTGTTGTACTGGCTCGCCGGCGTCACAAACAGACCCATCGTATCGGCATTGCTACCCCCGAACGCCTTGGGAAGCTTTTCGCCCATGGCCTTGCACATTTCACTTGGAGTCACCGAAGGATCCGAACCGCCAAGCGGGTAACTCAGATACGAATCGATCTGCACATGCTCACCGGCAACATCGGCAATATTGACCTTCTTGCCGGTCTCGTCGTTGTTGTCCGCCGACTTGCCCTTAATACCGTCTGCAACGTTATCGTGATCGATACGATCGCCGTGCCATGCGGAGTACAAATCGACCGTACTATCGGCCAACACCATGCGATCGGCCTCAGACGGATTGACATACTCTTTGTAGTAGTCGAGCGTTTCGGGCGTGTAATAGACATACGTCTGAGACACATCAACAGGGTTATAGCGCTCCAGGTTTTCGTTCATCACGTTGGCAATCGACATACCGCACGTCACCGAAGTGATGGCCAAAAACAGGAGCATCGCGATGACGCCCATCGAAAAGCACACCGTATTGACCTTGGCCGAAAGCTGACGCACGGTAAACATATTGAGGCCACGCCAATACACGCTGCGCAGGCTCTGCAGCAGCTTGATGAGCATGCCCGAGAGCCCCCAGAACAGGGCAAAGGTGCCCACGGTAACCATAGCGGTCGTAATGCCAAACTGGTTCATGGCCTCTTGCAGCTTGCTGTCCGTCGCGGTTAGCGGGAACCCATCACGTAGCAGACGGTAATAGGCCACGCCCACAAGCACCACGCCCACGGCAAAGATGGCAATCGCAATCCAGGGGTTGCGCGTCTTGATGCTCTCGTTGCGACGCTCGGCACCCATAAGCTCGATGAGTTTGGTACGACGCACGGCGCGAAGGTTCAGCAGTAGCGTGAGCACAAACATTACGAGCATGCAGGCAAGAGTCAGATTGAACGCATGCACCGAGAAAAAGAAGTGGAAATTGGCAATCTGTGTCTTAAAAAGCGAGGCCGTAAAGAACGTCATGAGCTGGGAGAGTCCCACACCCAGCACAATGCCGGCGACAAAGGCCACCACCGAGACAATCACCGTCTCGAGCGCCATGATCGTGGCGACGCGCCCGCGCCCCATGCCGAGCACCTGGTACAGGCCAAACTCCTTTTTGCGGCGTTTCATGATGAAGTTATTGGCATACACCATCAAAAAGGCCATGACACCGGCCAAAAAGTACGTCAGGTCGCCGAGCATGCTGCCCATAACCTGCGCCAAGCCCTCTTCATCGATGCCGGCGATGTCGACCTGCATCGAGATGGTGTTAAAGGCATAGAAGACCGTGACGCCCAGGGTGAGCGTCAAAAGGTAGACGAGGTAGTCGCGGCCGGCGCGGCGGACGTTGCCCCAAGCGAGTTTACAGAGCATCGGAGCCCTCACCGCCCATCATGGCAACGACCTCCATAATGCGGTCGAAGAACTCTCGGCGGTCGGTGTCGCCGCGGCGCAGCTCGGTGAAGATCTTGCCGTCGCGGATAAACAGCACACGGCTCGTGTAGCTGGCGGCAAAGCTATCGTGCGTGACCATGAGCACGGTAGCGCGTAGGCGGCAATTGAGGGCCTCCAGGCTCTCGAGCAGCAGACGGGCGCTCTTGGAATCGAGGGCGCCGGTGGGCTCGTCGGCCATGATCATGGTGGGGTCGGTGACGAGCGCGCGAGCCGCGGCAACGCGCTGCTGCTGGCCGCCGGACATCTGGTAGGGATACTTGTCGAGCACCTGACTGATGGACAGGCGCGCTGCCACATCCTGCACGCGGGCCGAAATCTCTGCCGAGTTTGTGCGGGCGATGGTGAGCGGCAGGGCGATGTTCTCGCGTGCCGTGAGCGTATCGAGCAGGTTGGAGTCCTGGAAGATAAAGCCGAGCTCCTCGCGGCGGAACTGCGAAAGCTTAGCCTGCTTCATGCGTGTTACGTCCTGCCCGTTGATGCGGATCGTGCCACTTGTGGCGCTATCGATGGTCGACACGCAGTTGAGCAGGGTCGACTTGCCCGATCCCGAAGCGCCCATGATGCCAACAAATTCGCCGCGGTTGACGGTAAAGCTGACGTCGTTGAGCGCGCGCGTCACGTTGCCCAGCGCTCCGTATACCTTTTCGAGATGCGCGGCCTCCAGTACCGGGGTCGCCATGTGCGTGGTTTGCATACCGAGTCCTTTCTTGCAATTAGTCTACGGCATCTATAGTCGCAAGAAGACGAGTCGGCTACCATCGATATGGCTTACGCTTGCCTTACCGTTGTGTAAGGTACGCGTAGCTACCCTGCCACGTGTTGATGTTGAGAGAGGACTCCTGTTGAAGACTGTTCATGTTGCCGCTGGGATCATTCGCAAGGAAGGATCCGATGAGCTGCTTGCCGTGCAGCGCGGCTACGGCGACATGCAGGGACTTTGGGAGTTCCCCGGTGGCAAGCTCATGCGCGGTGAGACGCCCGAGGACGCCGTACGCCGCGAGCTCATGGAAGAGCTGCAGGTAAAAGTCACCAACCTGCGCGATTTCTATACCGTTGAGTACGACTACCCCGATTTCCATCTCTCCATGGAGTGCTACTACTGCTCGCTGACCAAAGGGTCTGGCGAGCCCCAGAAGCATGACCGTCAGCTTGATATCCGCTGGATTCCGCGCACCTCGCTTGCCACGGTGGAATGGATGCCCGCTGACAAGGGGCTTATCGATGCGCTGATTGAGCTGAAGGAAGATCGGCTTGGGGCCAACGGCACTGCCAACGACGCCGGGGCCACCACGACCGACGAGCCCGCCGTCAAACCCAAGCGCGCACCTAAGCGCCGTAGCAAAAAACGCCCCAAACCAGGTCTGCTCGACGGCATCGATACCTCGGACCTTTCCGCCGACGAGCGTGAGCTCGTGCGCCGTCGCGCCGCCATCAAAAAGTCCATGAAGGGCAACAAGCGCGCCAACACCAAGCCCGAGCTGCTCGTACGACAGCGCCTGCGCGCCGCGGGCCTTACGGGCTATCGCTTGGAATGGAAGGTTCCCGGCAAACCCGACATCGCCTTCCCCGGGCGCAAGATCGCCATCTTCGTCAACGGCTGCTTTTGGCACCGCTGCCCCAAGTGCAACCCTAGCCAGCCCAAGCGCAACGTTGAGTTTTGGGAGGCAAAGTTCCGTCGCAACGTCGAGCGCGACCACGCTGCCGTGGCAGCACTCACTCAAATGGGCTGGACGCCCATAACCATCTGGGAATGCGAGCTCAAAAAAGACCACATCGACGCCACGATGGAAAAGGTCATCGAACAAGTACGCGCCGCCGCACCGCAGCGCTAAGAACGAGCCGTCCACACGCCCCACACAGGCGAGCCACATCCGCGCCACAAACCTTAGAAAGCCCTTAAGCTCAAAACCTTTCAAGAGTGTTACTCGATAGCTTTGACCTGCGGTTTCATCGCAACGTCAAACCTCATTAAGCCTTTCTTTAGCACTTCTTTGCAGCAGCCGCGGCATAATACTGCCAACGCACGGGACCTAGCAGCACACCCCGTGCGCAACCTTTTGGTGGACATCGAGGAGGCCGCATAAGCATGCATTCTTCCAATGACGCAGCACAGCAGCCATCCCTAACACATGCAGACCTTTTCTCCTTCCCCCCGACACAGAGAAACGGCCTCCTCGACTCCCCAACCACAAAAGCCAAACGCTCAACCGACCAGAGCCACAACTTACGAGCATCGTTCGAAAAGCTCCAAGCATCTCTAGACAAAACCTTCCCCAACCAAGCCCGGGCATACTAACCCCTCATCAACAAAGCGCCCCTCGCGCCCCATCCTTTCCGCCCTAACGCCACAAGGGCGATCGAGCAGGACGGCTTGGGCGGGTCCCCGTACTTAGTTTCCAAAATCATTCCGCAGCGCGAAGGCCCCCGTTGCCAACGCTTCGTAGAAGCGAGGCAACGGGGGCCTTCATGCGCGAGGACGTTTTGGAAACTAAGTACGGGGACCCGCCCAAGCCGTCCGGTGGGATCAGAGTACCCTTGCTGTTACTCTGCTTTGCCCACAGAGTTGAGGTTGGTCATGCGGATCTTAACCAGCTCGGTGATCTCACGCATGCCCTCCTTGGCCGGCTTCTTGGGGTCGAAGCAGGCGGGGTTCTCGGCCATGTAGGCCATGAAGCCCTTGGTATAGGCCTGACGCAGCTCGGTGGCGTAGTTAACCTTGCAGATACCGTTCTTGACTGCCTCGGCGACCTGCTCATCAGGCACACCGGAAGTGCCGTGCAGAACCAGCGGCACGTCGACAGCGTCGCGGATAGCCTTGACGACGGACTGCTCAATATGCGGCGTAGCGGTGTAGACACCGTGGCTGGTGCCGACGCCAATAGCGAGGGAGGTGCAGCCGGTGCGCTCGACGAACTCCTTGGCCTCATCAGGATCGGTGTAGGGATTCTCACCCTCAACTGCAGGACCGTCGTCCTCCTTGCCGCCGACCTTGCCGAGCTCAGCCTCAACAGGCACGCCCATGGCGCGACCAGCATCGGCAACGGACTTGGTCAGGGCGATGTTGTCCTCAAAAGACTCGTGAGAGCCGTCGATCATGACGGAAGTGTAGCCGGTGCGGAGAGCCTGCATGCAGCGCTCGTAGCCATCGCCGTGATCGAGGTGCAGGGCAACGGGAACCGTAGCGCGCTCGGCAGCAGCCTTGACCATGCCGTAGAAGTAGTCCAGGCCAGCGGTCTTGATGGTGCCCGGGGTGGTCTGCATGATGACGGGGGACTTGGTCTCCTCGGCAGCGGCCAGAACGGCCATAACAAACTCGAGGTTCTCGACGTTGAAAGCGCCAACAGCGTAGTGGCCGGCCTGAGCGTCCTTGAGCATCTTTTCGGTGGTAACAAGTGCCATGAGCGTTTGCTCCTCTCCCTCGCCCGCATCTGGACATCGGGCGTAGTTGTTCACAAAGCGTTTTACCTTGCGTTTTACTGCGCTCATTGTATGAAATTCAGCGTCTTTGCATGTGCGAGATATTGAGCCCATGCAGGTCAATACAGTCGTTTTTGAAAAGTAAACGGAAGGAATTGGGGCCGGGCGGGCGTGTTCGATATTGAATTTTGGGCGTTGAGCGTCTTTCTTTTATTGAAAAGATAAGTAATCGAAAGGTGTTTTCTTACTCAAAAAGAAAATGAACGAAAATAGAGTCAACACAATTCCTGCAAATTTAGCCGAGAATGGAGCAGACATGACCCAAGCTACCAACCGTGCTTTTGCCGACGAACGCCGCGCCGCCATCATGGAAATGCTCGAGCACAACGCCTCGGTGCAGGTAGCAGAAATCGCCCAGACCTTTGGCGTGTCCTCCGTCACCGCCCGCGCCGACCTGGACGCGCTCGCCGAAGCAGGCAAGCTGCGCCGCACGCATGGTGGCGCCGTATCGCTCCACAAGCGTCTGACTGTTTCCACGCAGGATCGCCGCATCAATGTCAACGTCGCCGCCAAACAAGCCATCGCACAAAGCGCCATTGAACTCGTCAATGACGGTGACACCCTGCTCGTCGACTCGGGCACCACGGCGCTCGAGTTCGTCCGGCTCCTTGATCAGCGCGACGGCATCACCGTTATCACGGCCGACATTACCATCGCCGATTATATTGACGAGAGCATGCCCTCGGTCGATGTCGTCATGCTGGGCGGGGCACTGCGCAAAGGTCATCGCTATCTGTACGGCCCACTTACCATGCAGGCTCTCCAAATGGTCCACGCCGATCTTGCCGTCATGTGCCCTGGCGCTTTTGTTCCCGGCTGCGGCTTTACGACCGACTTTCCCCAGATGGCCGAGACCAAAACAGCTATGATCGCCGGAGCCCATCAAAGCGTCGCCCTCATGGACGCTAGCAAGGTTAACGGACGCGGCATGTACCGCTTTGCCGAACTGACTGATGTCGACACCATCGTGATGGACCGTGACCCCGATCATGCCGTCGCCACCTCAATCGCCGAGGCCACCGACAGCGCACGTCCAGCCCTCATCATCGCCGGCGCTTAAACAAAAACCACCACAAAGGTGCCTGTCCCCTTTGTGGTGGTTGTGATGGCTGAGCGTCAAAAGTGAGCGTGTCGCTACTTGGACAGCTCGTCGGCGAGGGCCTCGATCTGGGCGCGCGAGGCTTCGTTGAGCGAGCCCAGCACAGTCACCTTGTTCTGCGTCAGGGTGATGTCCTTCATGCCCTCGAGCTCCTTGGTCATAACCTTGGCAGCCGCGGGTGCCCAAGAGCCGGCCTCGACGAGCGCCACCGTACGGTTCTGGTAGGCGTGCTCGGCGAGCGTATGGATGAAGGTGCTCATGCACGGGAAGATCTCGCCCTGATAGGTGATGGAGGCGAGCACCAGACGGTCGTAGCGGAACGCATCCTCAACGGCCTCGGCCATGTCGTCACGAGCCAGGTCAAAGACGGAGACCTTCTGGCCGCGAGCCTCAAGCGCAGATGCGAGCTCCTCGACGGCAGCCTTCAGATGCCCGTACACGCTCGCGTAGGCAATCGTGATACCCTCGTCCTCGGGTTGATAGCTCGACCAGGTGTTATAGGTGTCGAGGTAGTAGCCCAGGTTCTCAGTCAGCACGGGGCCGTGGAGCGGGCAGATAATCTGGATGTCCAGGTCGGCGGCCTTCTTGAGGACGGCCTGCACGAACTTGCCGAACTTACCGACGATGCCAAAGTAGTAACGGCGCGCTTCGCAAGCCCAGCCCTCGGGATCCTCGATGTCGTTGGCGCCAAACTTGCCAAAACCGTCGGCACTAAAGAGCACCTTGTCGGTGGACTCGTAGGAGAAGAGCACCTCGGGCCAGTGAACATTGGGGGCACCGACAAAGGTTAGGCTGTGGCCGCCCAGGTCGAGCACGTCGCCATCTTTGACGACCATCTTGCGCTCGGGGAAGTCGGTGCCAAAGTAGTTGACCATCATACGGAAGGCGCCCATGCTGGCAACAATCTGCGCCTGGGGATAGCGCTCCATAAAGGCGGCGATGCCGGCGGAGTGATCGGGCTCCATGTGATGGACGATCAGGTAGTCGGGCGTGCGGCCATCGAGCACGGCCTCGAGGTTGCCGAGCCACTCGTCAACAAAACCGCCGTCGACTGAATCGGCGACAGCGATCTTTTCGCCCAAGATAACGTAGCTGTTGTATGCCATACCATTCTCGGACACATCGTACTGGCCCTCGAACAGGTCAATGTCGTGATCGTTGACGCCAATGTAGCGGATATCCTTGGTGATCTCCATCAGGCAAAGCCTCCTAGATAGACAAAAGAACCCGTCTATCATAGCACTCGCCCTCGTAGCCACGGCTATCTGCCAGCATCCTTACCGATTGTTATTGATGCGGAATATACCGCTTTTGACCTGCAAAAACTATACGCGAGGCTCTGCCGTGGTGTGCCGAACGATGAGCTTGCCCGGAATACGAATGGCAACAGTCTTGCCCGTTGCCCCCGCTTTGGGAACCGCATGCTCGAATACCTCGCGTCCGCGCTGATGTAGATCGAATCGCACGGTCGTGAGCTCGTTATGCGCGACAAAGTCGTCGAGCGAGTCATCGACGCCCACCACGCTCACGTCCTCGGGCACACGCAATCCGCTGTCGCGCAACGCAGCGATCGCACCGTTTGCCATCTGGTCATTTGCCGCGTAAATCGCCGTCATGGTGCGGTCGTGCTCAGCCAGATATCTGCCGGCTTCGTAACCGCTGTTGGCAGACCAGTCACCCTCGAGCGGTTCAGCCATTTTGATATGCCTGCGCTCGAGAGAATCTCTCCAACCGGCCCGACGGAACTGCTCGTCGACCGAGAAGGACGGACCGCCGATAAAGCGAATTTGCTCGTGGCCCAGCTCAAACAGATGATCCATAAGCAGTAGAGAACAGCCATAGTGGTCGGAGTCGACCGTGGTCACCCGCGGGTGCGCATACATGGTGACGATAACCGTGCCAATGCCCGGCAGCGGATCAAACGCCTCAAAATCGGGCGCCATACGACTCATGCCGATAATGATGCCGTCCACGGGCAGCGCTGCCATACGACGCGTTGCCTCGGCAAGCGAAAACTCCTCAGTCTTGGACATCTCGACCAGCGTGATAGCACAACTGCGGTCGCGGGCTGCACTGGCAATGCCGTCGATCATCGTAAGGTTACCGAACTTGGTGACGTCGTTAACGCACAGCCCGACCGAATGGTAGCGGCCGTCGCGCAGCGAGCGACCGGCATAGCTCGGACGGAAACCGAGCTCCTGCATGGCTGCCTGCACGCGCTGACGCGTCTGTTCGTTCACGTTGGGCAATCCGTTGGCAACGCGCGAAACCGTCTGCTGCGAAACACCGGCAGCGCGGGCAACGTCGGCCATGGAAACCGGACGCGAACCCGTGTCGTTGGAAGGGCGCCTTGCCACAAAATCACCTTCGCTCCTGTAGGAAGCCTAAATACCCCATGCGAAATTGCTGGTCACACGGGAGGCTTTGTTGTCTTCCGATAATGTTAACGTACTCTACTATACCTATCAGCAGTTATGCAGCGCCCTCAATACCACCTGAATACCGTTCACGGCTCATTTTCGACCGATTGCAGGAAAGCGAAGAAGTCCGTGGTTCCAGGCTATGAGTACGTTAACATAAGGCGTAAGCACACCGATACCATGATGGCCTGCGCTCCGGGCGCACAGGCCATGGCGTCGTATTCGAAAGGACGCTCATGATTACCACAACTCCGTTCGGCACCGCCCCCGGCGGCTCGCCGGTTACGGTCTATAACCTTGTTTGCGCAGGTGCCCGCGTGCGCGTTATGGACTATGGCGCGACCATCCTTAGCATCGAGGTTCCCGATGCCTCAGGCGATGTTGCCGACATCGCGCTCGGCTTCGATGCCCTCGATGGCTACTTCGACAATCCGGCGTGCTACGGCGGAACCATTGGGCCTTCGGCCAACCGAACGGATAAAGGCCAAATCGAGATTGCCGGCACGGTCTATCAGATGGCATGCAACGATGGTCCCAACAAAGCCAATAATCTGCACACCGACCTTGAACATGGCCTTCATAAGCGCGTGTGGAACGCCACGGTCGACGAGATTACCAACACGGTGAGTTTTACATGCAAGTTGGTCGACGGCGAACTGGGCCTCCCGGGCAACCGCACCTTTACCGTTGCCTATGTCCTGCAGGCAGGGCCAACGGGTGCCGCAGAGCTCACCTGCACGCAAAGCTGCGTTACCGATGCCGACACCTTCGTCAACATGACCAACCACACGTACTTCAACCTTGCGGGGCACGATGCCGGCACGGTTCTGGACCAGGTCGCGACTATCGACGCCGAGGCTTTCCTCCCCCAGCGCCAGGACAACGTCTCTTCTGGCGAGGTTCGCCCCGTGGCCGGTACGCCATTCGATTTCCGCGCACCCAAGGCGCTCGGCCGCGACATCGAGGCGAACGACGAGCAGCTCAAGATTGCACGGGGCTTTGACCATTGTTTCTGCCTGGATAGCTTTACCCCCGACGCCGACCCGCGCCACGCACTGCGCTTGCAAGATCCAAACTCGCGCCGCACGCTCGACATCTTCGTAACCGCACCGGGCGCGCATCTGTATACCGGCAACTGGCTCAGCGATATCGACGCCAAAGACGGCTGCAGTTACGGTCCTCGCGACGGCGTCGCATTTGAGCCCGAGTTTTGGCCTGACAACAACCATCACACAGATTGGGCACATCCCGTCTGCACGCCTGACCACCCGTTTAGCTCGACAATCGTGTACCGATTCTCGACGATTTGTTAACCCACCCTCGTCGAGATGCGAGGGAGCAGCGTTATGACTCCCGTCTACTCCCTCGCACCTTGATATGTTTACGTACTCATAAGCAAAGCCCGGTAGCTCGGGATAACCAAGAAAGGAAGACACCATGACCGCCCCCGACGAAAAGACACTCGCCACGCTCACCAAGCTGTTTGAGGAGGAGTTTGGCCCCATCGGCGACCGCCAGGTGCTCTACGTGCACGCGCCCGGGCGTTCCGAGATCAGCGGCAATCACACCGATCACGAGGGCGGTCACGTTATCGCCGGCTCGCTCGATGTCGCTGTCGACGGTATCGCCGTGGCAACCGACTCCAACAGGATTCGCGTCGCCGACGAGGGCTATCCTACGTTTGAGATCACGCTCGACACGCTGGATGTTCAGGAGTCCGAGAAGGGCACGTCCGCAAGCCTCGTCCGCGGCATGGCACACGAGATTGCAGCCCTTGGCGTTGAGCCCCACGGCTTCGACTTCGCCTTCACCTGCTCCGTCCCCTCGGGTGGTGGCCTTTCCAGCTCTGCCGCCGTCGAGGCCGCGTACGGTCGTGCCATGGAGACGCTCTGGGGCGCGCCCGCCATTGAGCCCGTCACGCTCGCTCAGATGAGCCAGCGCACCGAGAACAACTACTACGGCAAGCCCTGCGGTCTGATGGACCAGGCCGCCGTATGTCTGGGCGGCCTTGCCTACATGGACTTTGAGGACCAGGCTCAGCCTAAGACCCAGAAGCTCGAGCTCAACTTTGAGGACCACGGCTATGCGCTCGTGCTCGTTAAGGTCGGCGCCGACCACGTGGCCGCCACCGATGACTACGCGGCCGTTCCGCGCGAAATGCAAGACGTCGCCGCCGAGTTTGGCAAGGCACGCCTGTGCGAGGTAAACGTTGCCGATTTTGACGCCAAGCTCCCCGAGCTGCGCGCCAAGCTGGGCGACCGTGCCTGCCTGCGCGCCGTTCACTACTGGTACGAGAACGGCCTGGTCGATAAACGCTGGGCGGCCCTGAACGCCGGCGACATTGACCAGTTCCTGGTCCTGACGCGCGAGTCCGGCGCCAGCTCTGCCATGTACCTGCAGAATGTTGTTGCCAAACTGGGTGCCGAGCAGCCTTCCATGTACGCGCTTGCTCTTGCCGAGCATGTGCTCGACGGCCGTGGCGCCGTTCGTATTCACGGCGGCGGCTTTGGCGGTACCATCCAGGCTTTCGTGCCGCTCGATCTGGTCGACACCTTCATCACCAAGATGAACAGCTGGCTGGGCGAGGGCTCTGCCCGTCACTACGCCATCTCTGACAAGGGGGCTTACGCGGCATGGCTGTAATGACTGACGTGCGCGAGGCCGCGCAGAACCTGATCGAGTACGCTATTCACCGATCGATGATCGGCCAGGACGATCGCATCTGGGCATACAACACCATTTTGGAGTGCATCGGCGCCACGGGTCCCGCGCTCGACATGGCTTGGGCGCTCAAGACCGAGAAGATTTCGCTCTTGCACCCCGATACACTCCCCGACTTTGACCTGGAGGGCACGCTTGCCGCGCTTTCCGAGGCCGCCGTGGCCAACGGTGCTGCCGAGGACACGGCGTCGGGCCGCGACCGCATCGCCATGCGCATCATGGGCGGGCTCATGCCGAGGCCTTCGGTTGTAAACGAGGAGTTCAACGGACGTATGGGCGTCCACGAACCCCGCGCCGCGACCGACTGGTTCTACGGCCTGTGCTGTGACGCCGGTTACGTGCGCCGCGCCGCCATCGCGCGCAACATCAAATGGAGCACTTCCACCAACTGGGGTGACCTGGAGATCACTATCAACCTGTCCAAGCCTGAGAAGGACCCGCGCGATATCGCCGCGGCAGGTGCAGCCAAGAACACGGGCGAGAAGTATCCCGCCTGCCAGCTCTGCATCGAAAACGAGGGCTATCCCGGACGTTCCGCCGCAGCCGACGGCGGCGCTCACCCCGCCCGCCAGAATCTGCGCGTCATCCCCATCCAGCTCGACGGCGAGCGCTGGGGCTTCCAGTACAGCCCGTATGCGTACTTTAACGAGCACTGCATTGCCATGAGCTCCGAGCATCGCCCGATGCACGTCGACCGTAAGGGACTGACCTGCCTGCTCGACTTTGTGGACCTGTTCCCGCACTACTTTATTGGCTCCAACGCCGACCTGCCCATCGTGGGCGGCTCGATTCTTTCGCACGACCACTTCCAAGGCGGTGCGCACGAGTTCCCCATGATGCATGCCGCCGAGGTCTCGCAGTTTAGCGTACCCGGATTTGACCAGGTCAGCGGCACTGTGCTGCAATGGCCGCTTTCGGTGCTGCGCCTGCGCTCGCATGACCGCGCTCAGCTGCTCGACGCTGCCGAGAAGATTATCCTCGCTTGGCGCGAGTGGACCGATGAGTCGGTTGGCATCGTCGCGCACACAGTCGACGGCGTAGCGCACAACACCGTGACGCCCGTCATCCGCCGCGTCGATTCCCGCGGCAATGCCGGCGGCGAGATCTACGAGGCCTACCTGGCGCTTCGCTGCAATATCACGACCGACGAGCATCCGCTGGGCGTGTTCCACCCGCATGCCGAGTATCACCATATTAAAAAGGAGAACATCGGCCTGATCGAGGTCATGGGCCTGGCCATTTTACCGCCGCGCTTGGTTCCCGAGCTCGGCGCTGTCCGCGAGCACCTGCTGGCGGCCAAGGCCGATGCCAGCTACGATCTCGCCGGCGCGCTCGAGGGCGACGACCTTTGCCGCAGCCACGCCGCATGGGCCGAGGACGTCTTTGTTCGTCGTGCCGATGAGCTTACGGCCGACAACGCCATCGACATCCTGCACGAAGAGGTCGGCGTGGTGTTTGGCCACGTGCTCGACAACGCCGGCGTCTTTAAGTGGGACGAAGCCGGCCGCGCCGCCCAACAGCGCTTTATCGACTCGTTGTAATGATCCCTTGGGGACGGAGGAAAACGGATCATTTCGTCTTCAAGACAACGGCGCCCGCCGGCAACATCGCCGGCGGGCGCCGTTTTTGAGTGTAGTCATTGGGGTCATTCTTAAGGGGCGTTCTTAAACGACTAGTCATTAAAGAGCGTCCCCAATGACTACTTGCGACCAAGGCAACGCCGGTGTCTTGGCAACGACAGCGAAAACGCCCCTAAGCGAGCAAGGTGACGTGAAAGAGGAGGGCATTGACCTTCTGGTCATACCCGACGATTGAACGTCAGATTGCCGCTTAGGGGCGTTTGTAGCGTCGAGCCGTTTCGGCGTTTGGTAAAACGCCGTAACCCTAGAGTTCAGTCACGACAACGCTGTTGTAGACCTCGTCCCAGCGGTCCATGACCAGGTGGCCGGTCTTGGGATCCATGGCGTTGAGCTTGCCGCAGGTATTGGCGGTCTTGAGCACCGTGACGTCGTCGGCGCCGGCAGCAATGGCATGCGCAAAGCCGGCGATGGTCGAGTCGCCGGAACCCGTAGCGTTCACAGCCGCAATCGCGGGCGTCTTGGCGCGGAACGCGCGACCCTCATGGAAGCCCACCGAACCGGCAGCGCCCATCGAAACGACAACCCAGGGAATACCGGCAAAGCGGCCATCGGCGGCGAGCGCCTCGCGCAGGGCATCGACATCATCAGTCGTAAAGGACGTACCCAGCAGGCCGTTAATCTCGGTCAGGTTGGGCTTTACGAGCTCAGGCTTAGCGTCGGACTCAAGCGCGGCCTCCAGCGATGCACCCGAGGTATCGAGCAGCACCTTGGCGCCCGCCTCCTCAGCGATCTTGACGAGCTCGGCATAGTAGCCGGCATCGACGCCGCGCGGCAGCGAGCCCGAAAGCGTCACAACGTCCGCCTTCGCTGCAAGCTCGGCGAACTTGGCCGTAAAGGCCTCGAGCTCGGCCGGGGCGATCTGCGGGCCGCTCTCCAGCAGCTCGGTCTGGTTGCCCTCGTGCAGGATATTCAGGCAGATGCGTGTCTCGCCAGCGATGGGCACAAAGTCGTTCTTGACGCCATCGGCATCCATGAGCTCGGCCATATAGGCACCCATGTGACCGCCGAGCAGACCGGTCGCGAGCACATCGTCGCCCAACTGCAGCAGCACACGGCTCACGTTGAGGCCCTTGCCGCCAGCGGTCTTTTCGGGCGTCACACGGTTAACATCGTCGATGATCAGCTTATCGAGCTGATAGCGCGTATCAATCGACGGGTTCATGGTAACGGTCAGAATCATATTGAACTCCTGTTTCCGGGGCACGACACGCGCGGCCCCAAACATACGATAGCTCGTTAAAGGATCTCGATCTCAAAGCCGCGGGTGACGGTCTCCCCCGGCTTGGCCACCAGGCAGCCGCGCTTGTGCTCCAGAATATCGTCCTCGTCGGAGCAGGTGGACAGGCCGCCCCACGGTTCCACGGCCACAAAGTCGCCCTCGGGCTTGCTCCACACAATCAGGTACGGCATATCGGGGAACGTCAGGCGCACGCCCTTGTCCTCGGTTTTCTTGGTAAGCGTAACCACGCGGCTCTCGAGCACGTCAAAGATGGTCTCTGCGAAGTCAAAGAGTTCGTGGGTCAGCGGCAGGTCATGGCCAACCATCGGGTTCTTGCTGCGATGCTCAACATCAATCAGGCCCGTCGAGGGAACGGCAGTACAGAGCTCGGCGGCCTCGCGCTGCTCAAAACGGAGCTCGTAGTCGTCGTAGGACTCGCCCTCGTCAAGCGGGCACTTAAAGCCAGGGTGACCGCCCACAAAGAACGGCATGTCCTCGGTGCCCTCATTGGTCACCTCGTACGACACGGCCACCTTCTCCGCATCGATCGTGTAACGAGCAACGATCTTAAACGGATACGGGTACTGCTCGAGCAACTCGGCATGGTCGGCAGAGCTTAAGCTCAGCACAACCATGTTGTCGCTCTGCTCCTCGAGCTTCCACTCCTGCTTGCGAGCAAAGCCGTGGCGGGCGAGCTTGACCTCGCGGCCGCCCATGGTCATTGCGCGACCGTCACGAAGGCCGCCGCAGATCGGGAAACAAATGGGTGCCTGGCCCGACCACACCGCCGGGTCGCCCTGCCACAGGTACTCACGGCCGTTGGCTTTAATCGAAGTGAACGATCCGCCAGCCGTGCTCAGTGCCACACGAATAGAACCGTTATCAAGAACAAACTCCATGGGAATCTTCTCCTTCACATATCATCTTGCACGATCCATTGCGAACGCCGTGCCTTTAGCACAAAGGTAATGAGGCAGCGCCGCACGCAAAAGAACAATGCACGCCAAGCCCGCCAAGCCAATTGGGCTGATAGAAAACTGGCCCGCGCCCCATTACAGAAACGCGAGCCGTCAATTGAAAAGCTGCAGAATGCCGAGTACCGCCAAGAGCGAAGCACACAAGCTCAGCAAGCAAACGTGTTATCGGAGCAGCTTACTGAACCAGAAAGCTTCGCAACAACAGCGGTAACCCCACAGGTACCCCCAACGTCAGCGAGAAGTCAGCTGGCGAGGCAAGGTGCCGTGAAGCGAGGCGGCATTGACCTTCTGGTCATGCCGCCGAAGCTGAACGGCAGATTGCCCGCCAGATGGCTTCGCAGCGTCGGCCGGTCCGGCGTTCGGTAGAACGCCGGAACCCCTTAGTCGTGGTACTCGCCGCGGTCCCACTTCTCGAGGAACTCGTCAAAGAAGTGCGGGTCAGCCTGAGCCTCGGCGTCGGCCTTATTGCAGGCGTCGATCTTGGCGATCAGGGCATCGTGCTCGGGGGTCTTCTCGTAGGGCTCCTCCAGGAAGGCAAGCATGATATCGGCCATCAGGAACTCGCCGGTAATCTTGCCGCCAAAGCCCACGATGTTGGCGTTGAGCTCGCGACGGGCATACAGGGCAGAGGTCATGTCGCGAACCAGGGCGCAGCGGGCGCCGGGAACCTTGTTGACGGCGTTGGTGATGCCGATGCCGGTGCCGCACAGGGCCACGCCAAAGTCGGCCTTGCCGCTGGCAACAGCCTCGCCCACGGCCTTACCGTAGATGGGATAGTGCGTACGGGTGTGGCTGTAGGTACCGCAGTCGAGCACCTTGTAGCCAGCCTGCTCCAGGCGGTCGGCCAGATAGATCTTCTCGTCCGTAACGATATGGTCGCAACCGATTGCGATGGTCTTCTTCATCAGAACGTCCTTTCGTCTGAATTCACAAGTTGAGGTAGAAGTTCGAGTTCTCGGTGGCTCTCGTTAGGCCATCTTGTTGAGCATGTCGACACGGATCTGGTGACGGCCGCCGGCGTACTGGGCGCGCAGGAACTCGCGGGCGATCTTCTTGGCGACCTCGGTGCCCACAACGCCCGGGCCCATGGTGACCATGCGCGAGCCGTTGTGCTCGCGGGTCATGTAGGCGGAACGCTCGTCGGAAATGTTGGCGACGACCATGCCCTTGATCTTGACGGCGGCCATATAGGAGCCGACGCCGTACTTATCGAATGCGAAGCCCTGGGAATCCTTGTGCTCCAGCAGGTCCTTGGCAACGGCGGTCGCGGAATCGACAAAGTCCGCGGCAGGGGTCTCGGAATAGTCGACGACCTCGTGACCGTCGGCGATGAGCATCTCCTTGATGGACTCCTTCATCGACATACCGTCGGCATCGGAAGCGATTACAACCCTCATGACATCCTCCTTGAGAGATACGCAGGTGCGTAGTTTCTGTTTGGAAGTGTTGAATCGCGTTCAGGTCCGGGCATCTGAATGTGCGGTTCTTCACTGTTCATGTTTATTTGAACACATTCGAACAGTAACTGCAACAACTATTTGTTTATCTTTGTTCCTTTTTGAACAAATACCGTTCACGGATGATTGCTGACCGTTTGAGCCGGGCGCGGACGCAGCGACCATGTGTTCAACAAACAAAAGGGCGACCGAGAACGCGTCTCGGCCGCCCTTCGGCGGTATTCCCCGGTATATACAGCTGTTTTAGCTACTCGGACTGCCCGCCCTTTTTGGCGTGCTTGGAAGGAGCACTCAAGAAACGGCCCGTCAAATAGTTCGCCGGGCCGGAAATATCGATCCCCAGCAGCACGTGTCCTAGCCATAGGAACGCCACGAGCACCAGCAGCGGGATAACGCACGAGGTCACGATCATCACGATGACGCCTTCAATCAGATCGGTCACCTGCCGCACGATCTCATCGGTCATCTGCTTGGCGCCGCTGGTCACCGACGTAACAAGGCTCGAGGCGCCGTCGGCAAGCTGCTCAAGCACGTTCTTGGACTCTGTGGACTCGGCCTTTTTCTTGCTTGCCTTGGAGTTATCACTATCTTCTGCACTCGCAGCGTCAGTCGCCTTTTGCTCAGCCGCTTCGATGCTCACTCGATACGTTTCGTCGACCTTTTGCGACACCCATACACTTGCAGGCACCAACGCCATGCCGATCATGGCGACCACCAGCACGCGCGTCGCCACGCGACGAAGGACGGCGCTGGTGCTCCAGCGTCCGTGAATGCCAAGCGACACCGCGAAGAGTACGAACGAGAACGGGATCAGGATGCCCAGACCAACCGACCACAAAATCGTGAGCAAATATTTCTCTAGGTATAGCACGGCAAGCACGATACCAAGGTTGCCTGAAAGCTGCGCGAGCTGCTCGGCAACCGGCGTTCCCGTATCACCCGGCAGCGCGGTAATGCCCGCAGACAGCGCCACGCACGAGGTCGTGAGCGCCAGTACGTTTCCTTTCTTTTGATCGATGACCTCGATGGTGGAGTCCCAAGTTTTGGTATCGGCGAAATGCGGACGAGCCACAAAGCCCGACAGCAGCGCCAGCACCACGAGCGCAACGATAAAGCCAATCTGCAGCTTTTTGTTTGCGCACACGACATCGGACAGACTGGGCTGCAGCTCGGTTACCGTCGTGTGCTCGGTTATCTGGACAGGACGCCCATGAGCCATCTCGTGCGCGCCTCTTTTTTGTATTGACCCGTTATCCGGCATTTGGATACCTCCTCAGTCCGGCGTTTAATGCGAAAGGAAGTATACCCACCGAGCAAAAATCGAACGGGAGGACGAACGGAGCGCACCAAGACTGTCCCCAATGACTAGTCGTTTAAGAACGTCCCCAATGACTATATTTCACCGCAACTTGGAGGAGGACAGAAAAAGCCCTGCCGCGGGTAGCGGCAGAGCTTTTGGAAGGGGACTTGGTTGTGAGGGCTCGTTAGGCGAGCTTGGCCTCGAGCTCGGCAATGCGCTTGTAGGCATCGATGGTAAAGCGGGCCTGCTTCTCCAGGATCATAGTGGTCATGAGAGTGTCCTGAGCGTGAGCCATGATGAAGGTCATCTCCATCTCGCCACCGCCGGCCTCCTGCGAAAGCAGCTTGGTCTGCGTGTCGTGGGCACCGATGAGCGCATCGCTGGCATCCTTGTGCAGCTGCTCGGCCTTCTCAAAGTCACCCTCGCGAGCAGCATCGAGCGCTGCAAGCAGATCGGTCTGGGCGTCACCTGCGTATGCGACGATCTCGAATCCAACCATCGAGATTTCTTCTTTGGTTGCCATGTTGCGTTCCTTTCACATATGAACCAATGGAGAGCATCGCGTCCGGGCATACGCGCTGCGTTGTGTATGACAGAAACAATAACATTCAAACAAAAAAGAACAGCGCAAAACGTAATTTCGAGCTATGACCGGTCACTTTTCGACCGTGAACGGTTTTTAAACCAATTTAAACAATATCGAACACAATTAGCGGAAACCCAAACAGACCCGCGCCCTAGCGTACATCGCGCACCGTATCGCCCTCGACGAGCACGCCCGGAAACAGCATGTGCTCCACACCGGGTTCAACGCCCTCGGCGCCGGCAATCTTGTCAACCGCCCACATGCCGACGCGCTTGTTGTCAAAGCGCACCGTGGTCAAGCGACAATCGGGCACGATATCGCCCAGGCTGTCATCAACACCCACCACGCTCACGTCCTGGGGCACGCACTTCCCGCGCGACTCGAGCCCACGGATGCAGCCATATGCCATGGCATCGTTGGAGGCATAAATGGCCGTGCAGGTCGGATCATCCGCAAGCGCCTGGCCGGCAGCATATCCACTCTGCGCCGTCCAGTCGCCACGCACGAGCTGCGGGGGCTCAATGCCATGCGCACGCAATGTCTCACGCCAGCCTTCCTCGCGCCGCATGCCCGAAAGCGAGCGCTCGGGACACGAGATAAAGTGCACAGTCTTGTGTCCCTGCCCCAGCAAATACTCGACCACCTGGCGCGAACAATCGAACTGGTCGTTATCGACCGTTGAACAGAGCGGGTGCTCCAACATCGTAACGAGCACCGTCTGCATGCCGGGCAGCGGCTCGAAGGTTCCAAAGTCCGCCGGCATGCGGTTCATAATCACAACCATGCCATCCACCGGCAGTGCGCTCATGCGCGACGATGCGCTCTCGAGGGTATACGGATGCCCGTCTACTTTAGTGAGGGTGATGGCATAGCCATGTTTGTCGGCCGCTGCGGCAAAGCCCTCCATACGGTCGAGATTGCCGGTGCCGGTAATGTTGAACATGGCGACGCCGACGGTCTTAAACTTGCCACGGCGCAACGATCGACCGGCAAAATTGGGGCGATACCCCAGCTCGCGCATGGCGGCACGCACGCGTTCCTTGGTCTCGGGGCGCACGCTGGGCGAATCGTGCACCGTACGCGAGACTGTCTGCTCCGAGACGCCCGCGAGGCGCGCTACGTCTTTGACGGATACCGATTTTTTAACAGCGGCCATAGGTCGATCTTTCTATGTCAACGATGCCATTGGTGGCACCTTGCGCAGTCAAATGAAACGTCTTCAAGTATATCCAACGCCTCCCCCACCATACGCTCACCACCCAAAACCTACCGTTCACCGACATTTTTGCTTCCCCGAACGGCTTTTGTCTACCAAATGTTAACGTTGCCATTGTGCAAACACAGAGCCACCGGGCGGCTCAAACGTTTACGCGTAAGGAATCGACGGTTCGCAGGCACAGGAACCACCGGTTCGCGTCTTTTTTTGTGTCGCAAAATGGCAACGTCAACATTTTGGCAACCGGACGCCAAAAGCTACCATCGTTGCTAACCCACCGACTCTTAGGAGCATTGCATGGAGCAACTCATCGCCATCATCGAAAAGGGCCAGCCCTTTTTCAACGCGATCGCCCGCAACAAGTACCTCAAGGCGATCCGCGACGGCTTTATCTCCGTCATCCCCATCATCATCTTCTCGTCCATCTTCTGCCTGGTAGCCTCGGTCCCCAACATCTGGGGTTTCTACTGGCCCGATGACATCAACAACGCCCTGTGGAAGTGCTACAACTACTCCATGGGCATCCTGGCCATCGCCTGCGCCGCCACCACGGCCAAGCACTTCGCCGACGCTCAGAACCGCGATCTGCCCAAGAACAACCAGATCAACTTCATCTCGTGCATGTGCGCGGCCATCATCGGCTTCTTGCTCCTTTCGAGCGACACCATCGCCACGGACGCTGCCAGCGGTTTCAACACCACCTACCTTGGTTCCAAGGGCCTGCTGACCGCTTTCATCGCTGCGTTTGTGACCGGCATCATCTACAAGTTCTTCATTAAGCGCAACATCACCGTCAAGATGCCCGAGCAGGTTCCGCCCAACATCTCGCAGACCTTTAAGGACATCATCCCCTTCTCCGTCTGCATCACCGTCTTTTGGGTTTTTGACATCGTCTTCCGCGCTGCTTTTGGCTTCTGCTTTGCCCAGGGTGTCATCCAGGTGTTCCAGCCCCTGTTCACCGCTGCCGATGGCTACATCGGCCTCGCTGTGATCTACGGCGCCATGAGCCTCTTCTGGTTCGTGGGCGTCCACGGCCCCTCGATCGTCGAGCCCGCCATCGCCGCCGCCCTCGTTGCCAACATGACCGACAACCTGGCTGCGTTCCAGGCCGGCCAGCACGCTTCCGCTGTCCTGACCCAGGGTGCCCAGTACTTCGTCGTCTGCATGGGCGGCACCGGCGCCACGCTCGTCCTGGTCTTTATGTTCTGCTTCCTGGCCAAGTCTCAGGAGATGCGCGCCGTCGGTAAGGCCGCCATCGTCCCCGTCTGCTTTGCCGTCAACGAGCCGCTGCTGTTCGCCGCGCCCATCGTGCTCAACCCCGTCTTCTTTGTCCCGTTTGTCTTTGCCCCGATCGCCAACATCTGGATCCTCAAGATCTTTATCGACTTCTTGGGCATGAACGGCTTTATGTACACCCTGCCTTGGACCGTCCCCGGCCCCATCGGCACCATCATGGGCCTGGGCTTCCAGCCGCTCGCTTTTGTGATGCTCGCCCTTATCCTGGTCGTCGACTTCGTTCTGTACTACCCGTTCTTCCGTGCCTATGACGCCCAGAAGTGCGCCGAGGAGGCCGAGATCTCCCAGGAGGAGCTCGCCGCCAAGAACGCCGAGAAGGCCGCCAAGCTCAACGATGCCTTCCAGGGCAAGGCTGACGCCAAGAGCGTTGCCGCCGGCGCTGCTGCCGAGGCCGTGAAGGCCGACTCCCCCGCCGCTTCCGCAGCACCCGCTGCCGAGACAACGACCGCCAGCGACCTCAACGGCAAGCGCGTGCTCGTGCTCTGCCAGGGCGGCGGAACCTCGGGCCTGCTCGCCAACGCACTGGCCAAGGCCGCCAAAGAGCGCGGCATCAATCTTGAGACCGCTGCCGAGGCCTATGGCAACCACGTGGACATGCTCCCCGACTTCGATCTGGTCGTCCTGGCCCCGCAGGCCGCCAGCTACCTGGCCGACCTGCAGAAGGACTGCGAGCGCGTGGGCAACAAGTGCGTCGCCTGCCGTGGCAAGCAGTACATCGAGCTCTCCCAGAACGGCGATAAGTCTCTCGCCTTCGTCTCCGAGCAACTCTCGAAGTAAGTAACGCTCAGGGCCAGCCGACCATCCAAGACCGGCTGGCCCTTCGATTTAGACGATTGGATCATCATGTCCGTTAATCCTGCTAGCGTCACCAACCCGCCTGCGCAGTTTCCCGAGGACTTTGTCTTTGGCGGCGCCACTGCTGCCTACCAGGTAGAGGGCGAGACCCGCACTCACGGTAAGGGCAAGGTTGCCTGGGACGATTTTCTGGAGGCCCAGGGGCGCTTTTCCCCCGATCCCGCTTCGGACTTCTACAACCAGTACCCCGTCGATCTGGAGCTGTGCGAGGAGTTCGGCATCAACGGCATCCGCCTCTCCATCGCCTGGAGCCGCATCTTCCCCAACGGCACCGGCGAGATCAACCCCGAGGGCGTTCAGTTCTATCACGACCTTTTCGCCGAATGTCACAAGCATCACGTTGAGCCGTTTGTCACGCTGCATCACTTTGACACGCCGCTTCCCCTCTTTGAGAAGGGCGACTTCCTCAACCGCGAGACCATCGACGCCTTTGTGGACTTTGCCACCTTCTGCTTTAAGGAGTACGCCGACCAGGTGACATACTGGTTCACCTTTAACGAGATCTGGGCCGATGCCTCCAACACCTACATCGAGGGCACCTTCCCCGGTGGCGTCAAGGCGCATCTTGCCGAGGCCTTCCAGTGCGAGCACAACATGATGCTCGCCCACGCCAAGGCAGTACTGGCCTTCCACAACGGCGGTTTTAAGGGCAAGATCGGCGTCATTCAGTCGCTGGAGTTTAAGTACCCGCTCAACGAGAACGACCCCGCCGACATCAAGGCCGCCAACAACGAGCACGTGCTGCAGAACCAGTTCTTGCTCGACGCCACCTTCCGCGGCGACTATGCTCCCGACACCCTCGAGTGCGCCAACCGCCTGGCGGCCATCTCGGGCGGCACCATCGAGATCCTGGACGAGGACCTCGAAATTATGCGCGAGGCAGCGCTCTACAACGACTACCTGGGTGTCAACAACTACCAGTGCCGTTTTTTGAAGGCTTACGACGGCGAGAACGACCTGCACCACAACGGTACGGGCGAGAAGGGCACCGGCCGCTGGCGCGTCAAGGGTATTGGCGAGCATGTGAACAAGCCTGGCATCCCCACCACCGACTGGGACTGGATTATCTATCCCGAGGGTCTGTTCGATCTGCTCGTCTACATTAAGCAGCGCTACCCCAACTACAAGCAGATCTTCATTACCGAAAACGGCATGGGCTACAAGGACCCCTACAAGGACGGTTTTGTGGACGACCAGCCGCGCATCGACTACATCGAGCAGCACCTGCGTTGGCTGCTCAAGGCCATGGAGGTGGGCGTCAACGTGGGCGGCTACTTCCTGTGGAGCCTGCAGGATCAGTTCTCCTGGACCAATGGCTACAACAAGCGTTACGGCTTCTTTTACGTTGACTTTGAAACCCAGAAGCGCACGCCCAAGGCAAGCGCCTACTGGTACAAGCACGTGGCGCAGACCCGTCGTCTGGACTAGTGGCTGGCGGGGTTGCCCGCTCACACAACCTGTCCCCATTTCTCAGCCGGGGGCGGCACGTCACACGGCGCGCCGCCCCCGGTCTTTTTGTTTTTGGGCTGGTCGGGAGCCGTTTGTCTCGATCTGTAACATCTAGCCGAGTTTTTTGGTCCTAGCTGTTACAGACTGAGACGAACAGGATTGCTCTTTCCGAAGAATCTAAATCTGTAACACGTAGCCCGCTTTTGACCGTCTACCTGTTACAAATCGAGACAAACGGAGTAGGACCTAACCCCGTATGTCCCTAACAGTCGAGCGTTCGACCAGCGTGCTCGGCACATGAATCGCCTCGATAGACGAGCTCTCTCCAATCGCCGCCTCAAACGCAAGCTTACCGACACCGCGCAAATCAAATCGCAGCGTCGTCAGCCGATTGTGAGGAACAAGTCCCTCGAGTGCGTCGTCGATACCAACCACGCTCACGTCGTCGGGCACGGACAGGCCCGCGTTCTCGAGCGCGGCGATAACGCCCAGCGCCATCTGGTCATTTGCCGCAAGCACGGCAGTCGGCGCCTGCGACCCGCCGGCAAGCACCTCGGCCGCAATCCGCTCGCCCATGGCGTACCCACTGTCCGCACTCCAATCGCCACGCAGCATCGGAGCGGCATCGACATGAGCACGACCCAGCGTATCGCGCCAACCGGCCTCACGAAAACGCGAGGAAATCGAGTTTTCCGGACCCGCCACAAACCGCATATTCGAGTGACCATGTTCCAGCAGATAATTGGTCAACAGCTCGCACGAACCATACTGGTCGGAGTCGATCGTCGTGCAGCGCGGATGCGCATACATGGACAGGATGACCGTTCGCACTCCCGGCTGGGGAACAAACTCCTCAAAATCGGGAGCCATGCGGTTCATGTTGAGAATCATGCCGTCGACGGGTCGCTCGACCATGCGGCGCGAGGCATCGGCAAGTGCATAGGGCTTGTCGCCGCCCATCTCGATCATAGTGACGGCAAAATCGTGCTCGCGCGCCGCTTGCATGATACCCTCGAGCGTCGCCAGGTTACCGACACGTGTGATGTTGTACATGCACAGGCCAATAGAACGATACGACCCGCCGCGCAACGCCACTCCAGCAAAATTGGGACGAAAGCCCAGCTCTTCCATGGCGGCCAGCACACGCTTGCGCGTCTTTTCCGTCACGTTGGGCATACCGTTGACCACGCGAGACACAGTCTGGCGGCTCACGCCAGCGAGCGCCGCAACCTCTGCCGCGCTCGCCGAACGACCATTCCTTGTCTGCTGATCCATGCCTTCCACGCTAACCTGCTTCCCAACTATTCCCCGCGCCCATGGCGCATCGTACATACATTGATAACGTGCTCATGATACCCGAGCCATATACCACAACATGAAAACTTCTGTCAATCAAAACCGCTTACCGAACAAATACAACCGTTCGCGGCTGTTTGAAGTTGTTTTGTTTCTATACATCCCAGCCGGATGTTAACGTGCTCATTGTCAAATGTTCACGTGCTCATTTTGGTTCTAATCATTTTAAGATAGTGTTTATCGGGCTTTTTCACCGCTGAACGCTAACCAGGGAGCCTCCTGAGCGCAAACGCACAATATCGAACAGCGAGACGAGAGGGTGTATGCATATGTCTTTGCTAAACCGCGTACAGCAGCTGCCGAAGGGCTTTGTTTGGGGCGCCGCAACCGCCGCGTACCAAACGGAAGGTTCCACGAAGGTGGCAGGCAAGGGTAAGACCATGTGGGACGATTACCTTGTCGCCCAGGGTCGCTTTTTGCCCGACCCGGCCAGTGATTTCTACAACCGCTACGAGGAGGATATCCGCCTTTCTGCCGAGCATGGACTCAACGCCATTCGTGTGTCCATCGCCTGGACCCGCATCTTCCCCAACGGCGACGATGCCGAACCCCTCGCCGAGGGCGTTAAGCACTACCACGAGCTGTTCGCCTGCTGCAAAAAGTATGGCGTCGAGCCCTATGTGTCCCTGCATCACTTTGACTCCCCCGCCGCCCTGTTCAACCAGGGCGACTGGCTCAACCGCAAGACCGTCGACGCCTATGTGCGCTATGCCGAGTTCTGCTTCCGCGAGTTCCGCGAGGTCAAGAATTGGTTCACCATCAACGAGCTCATCAGCCTCTCGCACTCCCAATACATCCAAGGCAACTTCCCGCCCAACCATCACTTTGATGTGACGAGCGGCATCCAGAGCCAGCACAACGAGCTCGTTGCCCACGCCCGCGCCGTCAACCTGTATAAGGATCTTGACGAGACCGAGCACCTGGGCGGACGCATTGGCATGGTCAACGTCCTGACGCCGGCATATCCTGCCACCGACTCGCCCGCCGACCAGCACGCCGCCGACCTGTACAACGCCTTCTACACCGACTTCATCATGGACGGCGCCTTCCTGGGTCACTACTCCGCGCGCACCCTCTCACTCATCAACGAGATTCTGCGTGCCAACAACGCCACACTTACGGTTGAGGACAGCGACATGGAGGAGCTCGCCAAGGCGGCGCCCCGCAACGATATGTTCGGCCTCAACTACTATCAGTCGGCGTTTATCGCCGCCTACGATGGCGAGTCCACCAACAGCTTTAACGGCACCGGAGACAAGGGCACCTCGTGCTTTAAGTTTAAGGGCGTCGGGCAGCAGGTCGATATGCCGGGTATCCCCACCACCGACTGGGATTGGCTCATCTACCCGCAAGGCCTCTACGACACGCTCAAGCACATCAGCGCCACCTATCCCAACCTCCCCGTCATCTATATCACCGAAAACGGCCTGGGCCACAAGGACCCCGAGCCCGACGCAAACGGCATCGTCGCCGATCCCGAGCGCATCGACTTTGTCGACCAGCACATGGAGAAGGTGCTCCAGGCGCGCGCCGAGGGCGTCGACGTCCAGGGCTACTTTATCTGGAGCCTGCAGGACCAGTTCTCGTGGGCCAATGGCTATAACAAGCGCTACGGCCTGTTCTACATCGACTTCGACACGCAAAAACGCTACATCAAGCAGTCGGCACTCTGGTACAAGGAGCTCGCCGACACTATGGCGGACGCGCAGTAGCGCATCGCCTCGCTTTCCCCCGAGAAGGGAGCGACCCTATGCGATACAAACCCAGCCGCTCCCCTCTCTCCCCCTGGGACCGACCCCGCCTGCACCCGGGCTTTTAGCAAGCGGGAGACCATATAGGTTTTCAACGTCCATGCCATTAAGATTTCATGCAAAGAGGAGCGTGAACTATGGAATCGATCGTTAAGTTCTTGGAGAAAGGTCAGCCGTACTTCGACAAGGTCTCTAAGAACATCTACCTTCAGGCCATTAAAGACGGCTTTTTGGCAGCAATGCCCATCATCCTGTCTTCTTCTGTCTTCCTGCTTATTTCGACCCTGCCGGGCGTTGTCGCCACGGTCGGCGGCTTTACGCTGCCCGACTGGTGGAACGTCGACGTCGTGAACTTCTGCAACAAGGTTTACAACTTCACGATGGGCGTCGTGGGCATCATGGTCGCCGGCACCACCGCAAGCGCGCTGACCGGCTCCAAGAACCGCCGCATGCCTGCCGGCAAGGCCATCAACGCCACGAGCACCATGGTCGCCGCCATGTGCGCTATGCTCATCTTGGCCGTTACCCAGACGAGTGCCAAGATCGACGGCGCCGATGTCTCGGTGTTCTTTACCGACAACATGGGCACCAAGGGCCTGCTGAGCTCCTTTGTCGCCGCATTTGCCACGGTCAACATCTATGCCTTCTGCATTAAGCGAGACATCACCATCAAGCTGCCCAAAGAAGTCCCCGGCGCCATCGCCCAGAACTTCCGCGACATCTTCGCCTTCAGCTTCTCCATCCTGTTTGTCGCCGTCATCGACGTTATCTGCCGCACCTGCTTGGCCGTCCCGTTTGCCAACGTCATCTCCACGCTGGTGAGCCCGCTGTTCGCCGCTGCCGATTCCTACGCCGGCCTCGCCCTCATCTGGTTCATGATCCCGCTGTTCTGGTTCATGGGCATCCACGGCCCCTCGGTCGTTAAGCCTGCCCTCAACGCCGCGCTGTTTGGCAACATCACCACCAACCTCGCCACGCTGCAGGCCGGCGGTCACCCCGCCCTCGCCCTGACCGAGAACTTCGGTAACTACATCGGCGAACTCGGCGGCACCGGCGCCACGTTCATTGTCCCGATCATCTTCCTGCTCTTTATGCGCTCCAAGCAGCTCAAGGCCGTCGGCAAAGCCTCTGTCGTACCCGTGATGTTCGCCGTCAACGAGCCGCTGCTGTTCGCCGCGCCCATCATCCTCAACCCGTACTTCCTGATCCCGTTCCTGTTTGCCCCCGTGGCCAACGTCCTCATTGGTAAGTTCTTCATCGACTTTTTGGGCATGAACGGCTTTATCTATGCCATGCCGTGGGCACTCCCCGGACCGATCGGCACCTTCATCGACACCAACTTCCAGCCGATCTCTCTGGTCCTGGTTGTCGTCCTGCTGGTCGTTGACTTCTTGATCTACTACCCGTTCTGCAAGGCCTACGACAACGTCCTGTGCAAGCAGGAGGCCGAGACCCTGGCCGAAGAAGAGGCCGAGGAGACCAAGGCCGTCAAGACCGCTGCCGCCCCCGCCGTTGAGGCTCCTGTTGTCGAGACCGCTTCTGCCACCGAGGCCTCCGCAGCTCCGTCCGCCCTTAAGGGCAAGGATCTGAGGGTTCTGGTTCTGTGCGCTGGCGCCGGCACCTCTGCACTGCTCGCCAACGCGCTTAAGGAAGGCGCCGACGAGCTGGGCATCGACATTACCGCCAACGCCGGTGCCTACGGCAGCCACTACGCCATCATGGACCAGTACAACGTCATCGTCCTGGCTCCGCAGGTTCGCACCTATTACAACGAGATGAAGGCCGACACCGACCGCCTGGGCATCACGCTGCTGTCGCCCAAGGGCAAACAGTACATCGACCTCACTAAGGATCCCAAGGGTGCCGTCGCCTGGATCGAGGAAAACCTCGAGGCATAAGACGCTGACGCCACCTGCCGCTCGCAGACAAAAAATGGCCCGTGCATCGATGCGTGATGCGCGGGCCATTTTGTTTAGACCGCACCCGCCCTCCTGTTCATCTCAATCTGTAACATCTAGCCGAGTTTTTGGATCCTAGCTGTTACAGATCGAGGTGAACGCACAGGCCAAGCCAAAAATCTCAATCTGTAACATGTAGACCGCTTTTGACCGCTTAGATGTTACAGATCGAGACAAACAGATGGGTCAATCCAATCAATCTAGATCTGTAACACCTGGCTGGTCATTTCACTCCTAACTGTTACAGATCGAGACAAACGGAATAAGCCGGGCCGAATTGTCTAAATCTGTAACATCTAGCCGAGTTTTCGGGTCCCACCTGTTACAGATTTAGACGAGCAGGCCGAGCACGTCTACGCCCGCAGGTCCCTTACGCTGGAACGCTCGACCAACACGCCCGAGACGAGCGTACGGCTTCTGGAGCTCGGGGCTTCCAGACCTGCGACGACCTCGTTAAGCGCACGGATGCCCAGTTCGCGGTGGCGAAACTTCACCGACGTCAGAATCGAGTTGGGAATCGTCTTGTAGAGCTCATCGTCGAAGCCGATCACGGACACGTCGTCGGGCACGCTGAGCCCTTTGTCACATAGAGCCATCATCACGCCGTTTGCCATGCAGTCGTTAGCAACGAGGACCGCCGTGCAATCGGGCTTATCGGCAAGCACAAGGCCCGCGGCATAGCCACTATCCGCATTCCAATCACCTTGCAGAGGCGCGGGCGGCTCAATGCCACGTGCCTCGAGTGCTGAGCGCCAACCTTTCATACGGCACTGGCTCGACAGCGACTCTTTCTTACCCGAAACGAAATACACGTTCTTGTGACCATGATCCAAGAAGTACTCGCACGCCATACGCGCGCCGCCCTCTTGGTCGTCACTGACGGTGGAGCAGGTAGGATGCTCCATCGGTGTGATAATCACCGTCTTGAGGTCCTTCGGCGCCTCAAAGGTATCAAAGTCATCGACCATCTGACGCAGATTGAAGATCATGCCGTCAACGGGAAGCTGCGACATCCTGCGCGCCGCATCGGCAAGGGTCATCTTCTCCCCCGCGCACTTCTTAATCATCGTGAGCGCAAAGCCGCGCTCTTCGGCGGCATCGGCGATACCGTCTATCATGTCCACGGCACCGCCTGACAAGTGAAACAGCACAACGCCGATGCACCCGTAACGGCCCAACTTGAGCGAACGCGCGGCAAAGTTGGTTCGAAATCCGAGCGCCTCCATTGCCGAATGGACCTTATCGCGTGTCGACTCTCGCACGCTATCGGGCTCGTTGATCACGCGCGACACCGTCTTGAGAGAAACACCCGCGGCAATCGCCACATCGTTCATCGAGACGTTTTTCTTGTCCATCGTTGTCACTGCTTCTCCACTCGGTTCTCTATCGCTTGTTTTTTGTGTTCTAGCATACACTACCTGCCTGACTGATAAATCAACCGTTTACCGAACAATATCGACCGCTCACCCGTATATCCTTGTTGCTCTTCCAAAAATGTCTTACGTTGTCATCAACGAAATGACAACGTTGTCATTTCGCAATGCCTTCCTTAAGCAGGAAGGCTTCCGGGCAGTCCTGACCATCCATCGACGACCAGTTCCATCCACATGCATCGCGCATCAAGTAGCAAAGGAGCTCTATGGACGCCATCGTAAAGATGCTCGAAAAGCATCAACCGTTCTTTGAGAAGATCTCGAGGAACATCTACCTCCAGGCCATCAAGGACGGATTCCTTGGGTGCATGCCCATCGTCCTTACCTCTTCAATCTTCCTGCTGATCGCCACCCTTCCCGGCGTAGTTGGCATCACGCTGCCCCAGCCGCTCATCGACTGGTGCAACAAGCTGTACAACTTCACCATGGGCGTCATGGGCATCATGGTTGCCGGCACCACCGCCAAGAACTTCACGGCGTCCATGAACCGTCGCATGCCCGCCGGCAAGGTGCTCAACGACGGCTCCACTATGGTTGCCGCCCAGTGCAGCATGCTGCTGCTCGCTGTTACGCAGTTCACCACCAAGTTCAACGGCTCCGAGCTTTCGGTCTTCGATTGCACCAGCATGGGCACACGCGGTCTGTTCTCCGCCTATATCGCCGCGTTCATTACCGTGTGGGTCTATAAGTTCTGCGTCTCGCGCGATCTGACCATTAAGCTGCCCAAGGAGGTTCCGGGCGCCATCGCACAGAACTTCCGCGACATCATCCCCTTCGGTGGCGCTGTCATCATTTGCGGCATCATCGATGTGGTTGTGCGCAACCTCATGGGCGTTCCGTTCTCCGAGCTGCTTATCAAACTGCTCTCCCCGCTCTTTACCGCTGCAGAAACCTATCCTGGCCTTATCCTTATCCAGGCAGCCACCGCGTTCTTCTGGTTCATCGGCGTCCACGGCCCCTCGATCGTCCAGCCGGGCATCGACCCCATCCGTCTTGCCAACCAGACCGAGAACCTGCAGGTTCTGCTGGCAGGCGGCCACCCCGCCCACTCCCTCACCTTTAACATGTCGCTCGTGGGTGAGTTCGGCGGCACCGGCGCCACGTTCATCGTGCCGCTTCTGCTGATTCTCTTTATGAAGTCCAAGCAGCTCAAGGCCGTCGGTAAGGCCTCGATTGTTCCTGTTGCCTTTGCTGTCAACGAGCCGCTGCTCTTTGGCGCGCCGATGATCCTTAACCCCTACATGCTCATCCCCTTTGTTGCCGCCGGCTGCGTCAACGTGAGTGTTGCCAAGTTCTTTATCGACAACGTGGGCATGAACGGCTTCTCCTTCGTGGTGCCTTGGGCCACCCCCGCCCCCATCGGCATCTTCATCACCACGAACTTCCAGCTTATCGCCCTGGTGTTTGTCGCAATCATCATCTTGCTGGACGCCACCATCTACCTGCCGTTCTTGAAGGCATACGATAAGCTGCTCTGCGACCAGGAGGCCGAGCGCGCCGCCGAGCTGGGTCTCGAGTCCGATAGTGTCGCTGCCATCGCCGCCAACGCCCCTGCGCCCGCTGTCGAGCAGACTACCGCTTCCGTCGAGACGACCGCTGCCGCCGCCGACAGCGAGCCTGTCGCCGATCAGCCCGAGCCCGCCGCCGACGCATCCGCCAAGAAGGATGTCGACGGCCTGAAGGTCCTCGTCCTGTGCGCCGGCGCCGGCACCTCTGCCATGCTTGCCAACGCCATCAAGGAAGGTGCCGCACAGACCGGAGAGAACATCGCTTCCTCCGCAGGCGCCTATGGCCAGCACACTGCCATCATGGATCAGTACGACGTTATCGTGCTTGCCCCGCAGGTTCGTAGCTACTACAACGACATGAAGGCCGACACCGATCGCCTGGGCATTAAGCTGCTCGCTCCGCGCGGTAAGGAATATATCGACCTTACCCGTGACCCCGCTGGCGCCATCAAGTGGCTCCGCGAGAACCTCGACTAGTTACCTCCCTCTGTTGGTGCCCGAATCCCCAGTTCGGGCACCTCTCCCTATTCGTATCCCACAGAAAGGATGACTCATGACCAACCCCATGCAGTTCCCCGACGGCTTTGTGTTTGGCGGCGCCACCGCTGCTTACCAGGTTGAAGGCGAGACCCGCACGCACGGCAAGGGCAAAGTGCCCTGGGACGATTTCCTGGCAGCCCAAGGTCGCTTCTCCCCCGATCCCGCAAGCGATTTCTACAACAAGTACCCGGTCGATATCGACCTGTGCCAGCGCTTCGGCATCAACGGCATCCGTGTCTCCATCGCCTGGAGCCGCATCTTCCCCAACGGCACTGGCGAGATCAACCCCGAGGGCGTCGCCTTCTATCACGAGCTCTTTGCCACCTGCAACAATGCCGGCGTTATCCCCTATGTCACGCTCGATCACTTCGATACGCCCGAGGCCTTTTATCAGGACGGCAGCGAGGGCTTCCTGACGCGCACGACCATCGATGCCTTCGTCGAGTACGCCAAGTTCTGCTTTGCCGAGTTCACCGAGGTCAAGCACTGGTTTACCTTTAACGAGATTCCCGCGACCGCCGAGGGCAGCTTTATCGTCGGCAACTGGCCGCACGGCGAGAAGTATCGCCTGGACAAGGCCTTCCAGCTCATGCACAACATGATGGTGGCCCACGCCAAGGCCGTCGTCGCCTTCCATGAGGGCGGCTTTGAGGGCGAGATCGGCATTGTCCAGAACCTGGAGCCCAAGTATCCCCTCGACCCCAACAATGCCGCCGACTGCGAGGCAGCTCGTATGGCCGACGTCATCAACAACCGCTGGGTACTCGACGCCACCTTCCGCGGCCACTATGCAGCCGACACCATGGAGGCCGCGACCAAGCTGGCCCATATCGCCGGCGGCGAGCTCGACGTCCGCGACGAGGACATCGCCGCGCTGACCGCCGCGCTCCCCTACAACGATTGCCTGGGCGTCAACACCTACAAGTGCCAGTTCCTGCGTGCCGCCGAGGGCGAAAACGACATCAACCACAATGGCACCGGCGACAAGGGCTCCTCGCGCTGGTTCCTCAAGGGCGTGGGCGAGTCATGCGTGCGCGAAGGCGTACCCACCACCGATTGGGACTGGATCATCTATCCCGAGGGCCTCTACGACCTGCTGCTCCGCATTAAGAACGATTACCCCAACTATAAGAAGATCTACATCACCGAGAACGGCATGGGCTATAAGGACGACTTCGAGGACGGCTTTATCGACGACGCCCCTCGCATCGACTACATGCGCCAGCATCTCGCATGGATCCTCAAGGCAATCGACGGCGGCGTAAACGTCGACGGTTACTTTGTGTGGTCGCTGCAGGACCAGTTCTCCTGGACCAACGGCTACAACAAGCGCTACGGCCTGTTCTACATCGACTTTGAGACCCAGAAGCGCTATCCCAAGGCGAGCGCGTACTGGTACAAGAACGTCGCGGAGACTGGCCTGCTCATGGCCTAACTTTTGCCGCATACCCCCTGTCGGCCGCATACGAATCCCTCCACGGGTTCGCATGCGGCCTTTTTGTTTCTAACCGAGCCGCACCACACTTTTGTCTCGATCTGTAACATCTAGCCGAGTATTTCGGCCCTAGCTGTTACAGATTTAGACGAACGGGCGACCAGGGCTGAAAGATCTTAATCTGTAACACGTAGCCCACTTTCGACCGTCTACCTGTTACAGATCGAGACAATAAGATGGTCAAATCCAAACTTTCCAAGCAGTTATGAAGCATGGTTTCTAGTTTTCAGTATCACGAACATACTTTCGGTATTATTTAATGGTATTATGATATCGAAAGTATGTTCGTGATACCGAAAGGAGCCACATGCGCCAGTTCGATTACACCACAGTCCCAGCGGAACTCGAAGCAACTCCAATCACCAACCTCCTCCTCTCGATACGCGAGCATAAAGGCCGACAGCTTGTTCTGAGTCAAGTCAAACCCGAACTCCTATCGTCCCTTATGGAGGAAGCTAAGATCCAAAGCACCCAATCCTCCAACGGACTTGAAGGAATTGTTACCACCCAAAAAAGACTCAAAGCAATCATGGCGTATTCCGCCAAGCCAAGCTCCCGCGCAGAGGAAGAAATCGCTGGATACCGAGATGTGCTGTCGCTTATTCACGAGCAACACGATTCCATTCCCGTAACGCCATCGGTCATTCTGCAGTTGCATCGTGACCTCATGGCGCACACGGCAATCTCGTATGGAGGCCATTGGAAGGATAGCGATAACGAAATCGTCTCCATTGACGATCAAGGTAATCGATTTGTGCGCTTTAGGCCCCCTTCGGCTCTAGCAACCCCGGGACTTATTAAAGAAGCCTGCCAGTCCCTCAACGATGCTTTATCTCGCCAAGTTTGCGATCCCCTCCTTATATCGCTCCGCTTTATCTTCGATTTTGTCAGTATTCATCCCTTCAACGATGGCAATGGCAGGATGAGCCGGCTCCTTACAACGCTGCTGCTCGAAAAGACTGGATACGACGTTGCGCGTTACATCAGCATCGAACGACTTATTGAAGACAACAAAGCGCTTTACTACAACGCCCTCGCTGCAAGCTCCACTGGATGGAATGAAAAGCAAAACACCGAAGCACCCTTTATCCGTTTCATGCTCGGAACAACCCTGGCCGCCTACCGACAGCTCGAACAGCGTACCTTAATTGAATCAAGCACTCGTCCCATGTCGAAGCAAGCGCGTATCGCCGTTCTATTTCAACAGAGACCCGGCGTCATTAAGAAATCAGACATCCGATCCAACTGCCCCGATATCAGCGAGGTTACCGTTAAACGAACCCTCAGTCAGCTTGTTAGTTGCAGCGCAATCGAAAAAACAGGGGCGGGTCGTTCGACGGGCTACATACTCAAAGACGTCCATGCTCTAGAACTATTCTTGCAATCCACAATACCCGATAGCGAGGCCGCAATAACAAAAGAGGCTCCAAAGGATAAGCTCCTTGAACGTGTAAGCCACGCCGAGGATGAAAACAGAGAGGGGCTCTATGAAGACTACGATTCATTCTCAAGGGACATAAAGACGAAATTCGGAGTCTAGTCATATCCCAGAATAGTCTCATCCTTGTTGCCCAAAGTCATTTACGCGTCATTTTAAAGCGGTACCCCTGCGCCGGCAGGGGGCAGAAGTCGCGCTTGCCGATCTTGCTGGAGTCGGCGATCAGATAGCGCGAGTCGGCCTTGCTAAAGGCGAGCTGCTGGATACGGCCCTCGTCCATGTTGGACGTAGACACGTCGCCATCCAGAATGCCGTTGGCGCCGATAAACGCTGCATCGATGCCCAGCGCACGCAGGGTATCCTCGGCCGTTGGTCCCACAAAAGCGGCGGTGCGGCGACGGTACATACCGCCCACGAGGCACAGGTCGCAGTCTTCGCGTGCCTCGAGCAGGCTAAAGGCCGAAAGCGAATTGGTCACATAGATGGAAGGCAGCTTGTCGGTGACTCGGAGAGCGCCAATGCGATCTCACGACGGCTGCGCTCATTGTCTCAATTAGCTACTCAACGAAATACGGCCCCGCAGCTCAATAAGCTGCGGGGCCGTACCATACACCGACGGATCAACGACGAAGTGCATCTACTATTTGGCCAGCTCCTGAACGATCCAGTCAATTGCACCTTCGGGATCGTTGGTAAGGTCAATATACTGCTTGCCCCTTGTGGTGAGCAGTTTAATTCCAAGGCGATCGGTATCGGCCTTCATAGCGTCATAGTACATGCGTGCCTGGGGCGCCAGAACAATCACGTTGTACTGATTCATCGTCTCATAGTGGCTTCCGTACGCACCGGACTGAGAAACCAGATCGATACCCTTAGCAGCGGCACCTTCGCGAAGAGCATTTGCCAAGAGAGTCGAGGTGCCGGCACCCTGGCAAAGCACAAGCACGCGGATCTGCTCCGCCTTGTCCTTTACCGCCTCGAGAGCTTTTGCGACATTTTCCTGTGCGGCAATAGCATCTGCATCCGAGGTTCCTGCAGTCTCCTTTGCAGACTCTTCCAAACAAAGCTGATGGTCATACGCCTTGCAGAACGGATAGTAAATCACAAAGTCAACGACCAACAGCACTGCCATCAATACGAGAGAACGCAGATCGAGACCCGTGGTGAGGAACGCACCAATTGGGCCGGGAAGCGCCCACGGCATGGTATACATGGGGGCGTTCATTCCAATTACGTCAATGAAAAACTTACCGATTATGGCGTTGACCATAGGAGCCGCTAGGAAGGGCACGAACATATAGGGATTGAGAACGATCGGCATACCGAAGAGAACGGGCTCGTTAACTCCAAAAATCACCGGGATAATCGATGCCTTGCCCATGGCTTTAAGCTGCTTGGAGCGCATAAACATGATCAGGATAATAGGAACGATGAACGTGCAGCCAGAACCGCCCAGACCGCCGATGAAGCTTGTAAAGTCCTGCGTGAGAGCAATTGACGGGTGTCCACCTGCTTGGAAAACCTCAAGATTGGTAACGGTATTGCCGTAGAGCGCAGCATTGATCGGACTCATGACAACCGAAGCACCGTGGATACCCATAAATTGGAAAAGCGCGACCGCGCCTTCGATAAGCGCCATGCCAGGATAGGTGTCGACCGCGGAGAACAGCGGCGAGATGAGAGCGGATACCAAATTGGCGAACGGCACAGCAAGCAGCTTGCGGCTCGCAAGATCGATAAAAGCGCACGCAAGGATCGAAAACCCAAATGCAAAGATATCGCGAAAACTCTGCGCAATAGAGCCAGGGACCTCTTTGGGAAGCTTGATCGTCACATTATGGCTAATGCACACCTTATAGATATTAACGGTCAAGAATGCGGCTACGAACGCAGCGAGAAAACCCTTGGTTCCCATATAGCCGGTTTCAAAAACAGATGTATCTGCTCCGCCAATCGAGACAACATCGTTTGTCACCGATAGCAAGAGCATGCCGCACATGGCACAAACCATGCACGAGGTGGGGTTGAGAGATTTACCCGAAGGCATGCGACGGTTCATCGACATGGCAAGTGAGCTCGCCGTGGTGCCGGCCACCATAATGCCAAGAAGTCCCATGGTATATGCATAGATTTTATTGAAGAAATCCAGCACCTCAGACGGAAGCGCGATGCCTACATAGGCAGGGAGCGTCGAAAGAAGAAGGAACAGGCTCGAGAACAGCACAATTGGCATATTCGAGAGAAAGCCATCCTTAATCGCCACCAGATAAATGTTCCTCGAGATTTTGTCGAAGAGGGGCTGGTGTTTTTCAAGGAATTTGACGATAGCGTCCATAACACATCCTTTCATGATTCCCGGGCACACAACGATTTATCCGGACTCAACCGTCGTCGTCCCCGTTTGTATCCACTTATGTAAGTGAATACGTTCTTGTGCGAAATGTAATATCATTTGCGCGATTTGTCATAACCAATTCTTTTTCCGCTTTGTCGATATGTCAAGAATTCAAATACTTATTCGGTGAACGGTAGTTGATTAATTTAAGGTTTTCCCAGCTAATGGCTATTTTTTCCGAGCAGTACAATAAGTTTGCAACCGTTCACCGATTGGATATAACATATTGAATATATTGTTGTAACAATATTAGAGACAATGTCACAAGCCTGTCGTTCTAGTCAAAGGAAGTAACAATGCCCAAACGATTACTGAACATGTCCGCATCCGATTTTGCCGCCACGTTACCCATGGATCTAAAACAGGCAATTCTGGCTTCCGAGGGACGTACCATCATGGCGGAAAACGTACCCTCTTCCCAATTTCTCGGCGGCGTTACTAATGCAGAAATCGAACGTGCCGCAGGTGCCGACCTGCTTCTGTTTAACGCGCTCGATGTGTTCGATCCAGTTATTGCCGGTATTCCAGATGATCTCAATGAAAACCCGGTCACTTGGGTGAAGCGAGCATGCGGAAGGCCCATTGGCGTCAATCTGGAGCCAGTTGATAACGAGGCAGAGATGTCTGAATCCCGAACGGAAATCCCCATGGGTCGTCGCGTCTCTCCCAAGACCTTAGAAAAGGCTAACGAACTCGGATTTGATTTTATCTGCCTGACGGGCAACCCTGGAACCGGCGTCTCCAACGATGCAATCGCCCATTCGATTAAACTCTCCAAAGAGCATTTCAATGGCCTGGTCATAGCCGGAAAAATGCATGGAGCGGGCGTTGCGGAACCTGTCATGACGCTCGAAATTGCGCGCAAGTTTGTTGACCTCGGCGTCGATATCCTTCTCGTGCCAGCCCCCTACACCGTCCCTTGCTTCCAAGAAGCAGACCTGCGCGCCATCGTAGACTTTGTACGATCCCACAACGTAGGCAAGTCAATTGAAGAGAAGGTTCTCGTCATGGCGGCGAACGGGACGAGTCAAGACTCCTGCGACAGCGAGACCATTAAGAAAATAGGCCTTGCAGCAAAAGCAGCCGGCGCTGACCTCCAACATATCGGGGACTCCATGAACGGTATTTGCCTGCCCCAGAATATCTTCACGCTCGGACAAGCCCTTCGTGGATACAGGCATCAGATCGTCATGCTGAGCCGCTCTGTGATACGTTAAGGTTACCTTGCCCACGTTACATCCCGACTGAGGCAACCATCAGGTATAACCAACATGCAAACTGAGGCTCTAATGCTCGATACACACGAAAAACGGCCACTCTATTTACAGCTCATCGACGCGCTGCTCAAGCAGATCGTCGATGAATATCAAGCAGACGATAAACTTCCAACAGAAATGGAACTCTGCGACGAATACGCCGTAAGCAGAACAACCGTCCGACTTGCCATGAGTGAGCTGGAGCGTCGTGGAAGTATCTATCGAATCCAAGGTAAGGGATCGTTTGTTGCACCGAAACGCGTTAGCGAGCTCAATTCACTTTTAGACTTTGACTTTGCAAGCCATTGCGATGGCGTTGATCCGGATGCCATCACCAAACATTTCGGCGGCCTCACATCAGGTCGTCCAATTTCCGTAATGATGCTCCAACAATTTGGATGTCAAAGTCGCGATGAAATTCAGCGTCTTGAATTGACCTACGAACTTGAAGGCAGCTTCATAGGCGCTGATACGTTTTTCATTTCAAAGTCGCGCGTTCCGAATAACCAGTTAGATTTTCAGGCATTTAGCAGAATCATGGACGACTTGTCCGAGTCTATCCAATCTGTTAGGGAAAGCTATAGAGCACGTCAGCTTAGCGATTCCGAAGCCAGTAATTATGGTGTTGCAAAACTTCCGGTCATCGAACTGACTCATTATGCTTACGACTCCGGAGGCAAACTAATCTCAATTGTCTGCCGCACCGTCTTAACTGGGCGGGTCCCTTATCAAAACTTTATTTTCAAGTCCTAATGTTCTTTTTCTTTTGTCTCGATCTGTAACACGTAGCCGAGTTTTCAAGTCCTAACCGTTACAGATCGAGACAAACAAGGTAGACCCCACCGAATTGTCTCAATCTGTAACACTAAGACCGGTTTTGGACGTCTAGATGTCACAGGTTGAGACGATTTGATAGTGGAGTCCTCATTTGCGCGTCATATCGCGTAGCGCTGACGCGCTGGTTTCCACAATGACAGGAGGTAAAAGTCCTCCCGCATCGCCCGTTGGCAATCCCGTAGCGCTAGCTAGCAAATGACCTGCGTATGCTCCTCGATGGCGGCACGATCTTCGGCGGCGATGCCCGGCTCGCACACCACGGCGTCCAGGCTGTCCAGACGGCAGAAGGTGTAGAAGTCGCGCTTGCCAATCTTGCTGGAATCGGCGATCAGATAGCGCGAGTCGGCCTTGCTAAAGGCGAGCTGCTGGATGCGGCCCTCTTCCATGTTAGACGTAGACACGTCGCCGTCCAAAATGCCGTTTGCGCCGATAAAGGCTGCGTCGATTCCCAGCGCGCGCAAGGTGTCCTCGGCCGTGGGGCCCACAAAGGCGGCAGTGCGGCGACGGTACACGCCGCCCACCAGGCACAGTTCGCAGTCTTCGCGCGCCTCGAGCAGGTTAAACACCGAAAGCGAATTGGTCACAATGCGCAGGCGAAACGCCGGCAGCATCGAGGCCATCTGCTCAACCGTGGTGCCCGTGCCCAAAAAGATGGTCGAGCCTTCCTCGATAAGCTCCACAGAACGGCGCGCAATCTGCAACTTTTCCTCGGCATGTTTCGTGCGCTTCTCGCTGTGCGAATACTCATGGCGCAGCATAGCGTGTGGACGGCTCTGCGCACTGCGGGCTCCGCCGTGCACGCGCTCGATCTCGCCCAGGCTCGCAAGCTCCTCAAGGTCGCGGCGAATCGTCATATCCGAAACGCCCAGCGCATCCGAAATCTCCTTGACCGAAACCGTGCCCTGCTCTTCGAGCAGCTGACGAACCTTATCCTGTCGCTCTGCCTTAATCACGATGAATCCTCGCCGTTCTTTGCGCGCATATCATTCAAACAGTAACGAACAAATTGTATCAGACTCGTGCGCGTCAAAAATGAACACCCGCACAGCTCCAATCATCACTTTTTTGAGAAAAATACCCCCTGCTTTAGTGGGGTGTAGTGATAATCTCTCCTGTTCGCGCTACAGTTTGTCCGAAATACCTCGATGTTAGGAACCAAATGATCACTTCCGAGCTTTTCGGCACCGCGCCGTGCGGCACCTCCGTTCATCGTTACACCCTCAACGGGCCCGAGATCTGCGTTCGCATTATGGACTATGGCGCCACCGTGCTTGGCATCGATGTGCCCGACATTCCCGGCAACGTGCGCGATGTGGTACTGGGCTTCGATAAGCTCGAGGATTACTTTGACAACCCCGCCTGCTTTGGCGCGACCATCGGCCCCGTGGCAAACCGCACCGCGGGCGCCACGATCACCATCGACGGCACGGACTGGCACATGCCGGCCAACGAAGGCGTCAACAACCTGCACAGCGATCTTGAGCATGGTCTGCACAAGCGCGTATGGGACGTTGAGCTCGACGAGACTCACAACGCCGTGCGCATGACCACCTCGCTTAAGGATGGCGAGCTGGGCCTGCCCGGCAACCGAACCTTTACGGCTGTGTTTACCGTTACACGCACCGGTGTCTTCCGCATCGAGTATGGTTGCGAGAGCGACCGCGCCACCTACGTGTCCATGACCAACCACACATACTTTAACCTTGCCGGCCATAACGCCGGCATGGACTGCGAACATTTCTTTGTCGCCAACGCCGCCCACTACCTGCCCATCAACGAGCAGAACATTCCCACCGGCGAGATTGCTCCGGTCGAGGGCACGCCGTTTGACTTCCGTGAGCTGCGCCCCGTCGCTCCCGGCATGGAAGCCGACGACCCGCAGATTAAGCAGGCACGTGGCTACGACCACTGCCTGTGCATCGATGGCTATCAGTACGGCCGCAATCTGCGCCGCGCCCTGCATGTCGAGGAGATGTGGACCGGCCGCGAGCTGGACTACTACACCACCGCCCCGGGTGTGCAACTCTACACCGGCAACTGGCTGGGCGACGAGCACGCCAAGGACGACGCCAACTATGGCTGGGGCGCCGGCTTTGCCCTCGAGGCCGAGATGTACCCCGACACGCCGCACCAGCCGCTGTTCCCGCAGGGCATTGTTGGTCCGGGTCACCCCTACAGCAATGTGATCGAATACCACTTTATGAGGCACTAGGCCCACAACGCGACATCCCGCACAGCAGCGCCCGCCGGCACCACCGCCGACGGGCGCTGCTTCATGCCTAAATCCTTCTTTTCGATGCCACCGAATTGGTGACATAACAAAACTATGCCGAATTACTACGATGAACCCACCATGTCCGACCACGCGCTGGTTTATAAAAAATTAGCAACTCGTCTACCTGCGGTTTTATTCTCTGCAAATTTGGCATGCTCGGCAATAAGCAATTCATCGTAGTAAATCGGCATAGTTTTGGCGGACAGCGCCGCACAGATCCCCTACGAAGGCAAAATGATCCGTTTTCCTCCGTCCCCAAGGGATCAGTTGAACAGATTGCCGATGGGATCGGGGGCGGAACTGGGGAGATGGCGGATTTCTAGCTCTATACCGAGCTTTTGCAACTCTTTGAAGGCGGCGATGTCTGTATCGCCTACGGCAACGGCAGGCGTTGCAGAGCGCTTGCCCTCCCCCGCCCGCATATGGCCGATACTAATCTTGGTTATTGGCACACCGCCCTTAACCAGCGCGAGCGCATCGGAGGGTGAGGCCACCATGATCAGAATCCATTGACGCGGCGTTGCGGTATGAATGATATCGATGGTCCTTTGCACCGAGAAAAACCGCGTCCACACGCCCTCGGGCGCCGCGACCCTCATAGGCGCCCACTTGCGCGAATCAGCCGCAATCTCGTCGTTGACGATCAGGACAAGGTTGGAACCCACAACCTCGTTCCACAGTTCAACGTCCTGCCCGTAAATAAACCGGTCGTCGATACGCGTCAGGAGAATCTTGGGCTGAGCCATCGCCGCCTCGTTTCGCTCGACATCCATACGATCTGGACGCCAGCAGCCAACTCAGCAGCAGGTCAAACGCCAAATGGGTGCCACAGACATCACGCTTCTAATATTAGTGCATTTAAAGTGAGAAAAGCCGTCAGAACACTTGCGCAGATGTGCGATGTCCCGTATCATAGACAGCCATTGACGCCTCAGTTGCGTCATCACATGGCCGCCAGCGTAGCTCAGTTGGTAGAGCACCGCTCTCGTAAAGCGGGGGTCACCGGTTCGAGCCCGGTCGCTGGCTCCATTGCACAAGATAGCCGCCTTCGGGCGGCTTTTTTGTTGCCGATTTTGAGTGCTTGCGCGCCAATCCACGTATCGTAACGGCGTCAACTCCCCTACTCAAAAACAGAAAGCCCCGCCAACCGCAATCCCCAAGGGAACCGCGATTAACGGGGCTCAAGCGCGCTCCTCAATGGAATCACGCCAGCAGACGAACAGCTCAGCCGAGCAGCACGCTACTCCTCCCAGTAAGCGTCTGCAAGCAGCTTAAAGCAGATCTTCTTGACCGGCTGTGCACCATCGCCCGGGAACTCGAGCGTGGGCATGTGAGGCTCGCCGGCAACAAACAGCGCAAACTTATCGTCAGCAAGATCGCCGGCAATCGAAGCGTCGGAATCGACCAGATCGTAGTCGTCCTTCTCGTCGAACTCCTGGACCAGCGTCAGGCTGCCCGTGGCAACCTTAAAGGCCTCGCGACCCTCAATGTCGATCTGCAGGTCGTGATAGCGCTGATGCGTCTCATAGTGGGCCTCGGCCTCGGGACGCGTCGTGGGAGCCATGACGTTCGCAAAGACCTTGTCACCCAGAATCGGATGGCTGCCGACCTCGAGCTCCGCCGGGTCGTTCTCCTCGAGCCAGTCAATCAGCACGTCGAGGCCCTTGAGCATTCCGCGGTACTCCTCGATATCGCCCAATGCACCGTAAATCATCTAAATCCCCTCTCGGATCGTTTCTTTGGCGGCTACTCGGCAAACGCATTGCCGACGCTGTTGCCGCCCACATGCGTCTCGACCAGGGTAAGGTCGGGACTGAACACGACACAGTCGGCGTCGCGCCCCGGCATAATGCTACTGCACTTGTCGTCGACATGAGCTAGCAAGCGATGCCGGGGCTGCGGCACAAGCTTCTACAGCTCGGTCACGACAACGCCGTTGTAGACCTCGTCCCAACGATCCATGACCAGATGGCCGGTCATGGGATCCATGGCGTTGAGCTTGCCGCAGGTGTTGGCGGTACGCAGCACCGTCTCGTCGTCTGCACCAGCAGCGATGGCGTGTGCGAAGCCTGCGATAGTGGAGTCACCGGAGCCCGTGGCGTTAACGGCAGGGATATCGGGCGTCTTTGCGCGGAACGCACGGCCATTGTGGAAGCCAACGGAGCCGGCAGCGCCCATGGATACGACTACCCAGGGAATATCGGAGAAGCGGGCGTCAGAGGCGAGCGCAGCACGGAGCTCGTCCACATCGTCGGTGGTAAAGCTCGTGCCCAGAAGGCCGTTGATCTCGGTCAGGTTAGGCTTGACCAGCTCGGGCTTAATTTCGGACTTAAGGGCGGCCTCGAGCGAAGCACCCGAGGTATCGAGCAGCACCTTGGCGCCGGCGTTCTCGGCAATGCCCGTGATCTTGGCGTAGTAGTCCGCCTCGACGCCGCGGGGCAGCGAACCCGAGATGGTAACGACATCGGCCTTGCTCGCAAGCTCGGCGAACTTGGCGGTAAAGGCATCGAGTTCCTCGGGGGCAATCGTCGGGCCGCTCTCGAGCAACTCGGTCTGGTTGCCAGCATGAAGGATATTGAGACAGATGCGAGTCTCGCCCTTGATGGGCACAAAATCATTCTTAATGCCGTTGGCATCCATGAGCTCGGCCATATAGGCGCCCATATGACCACCAAGCAGGCCGGTTGCCACGACATCGTCGCCCAGCTGGCCCAGGACGCGGGCCACATTGAGGCCCTTACCGCCGGCGGTCTTTTCGGGCGTCACGCGGTTGACGTCGTCGATAATGAGCTCATCGAGCTGATAGCGCGTATCGACGGACGGGTTCATCGTAACGGTGAGGATCATTTCTAGCTCCTTATCTCGCAGGCTCCTTATGCCTTGCAAAACGAATTGGCTACATGCGACTACAGAATCTCGATTGTGAACGAGCGCACGATGGTTTCTTTGGGCTTGGCGATAAGGCAGCCGCGCTTGTGCTCAAGCACGTCATCCTCATCGGAACAGGTCGAGAGGCCGCCCCAGGGTTCAACTGCCACAAAATCACCCTCGGGCTTGCTCCACACAATGAGGTACGGGAAGCCCTCAAAGCTCAGGCGAACGCCCTTGTCCTCGCCCTTTTTGGAAAGCGTGACCTGACGGCTCTCGAGCACGTCAAAGATGGTCTCCGCAAAATCGAAGAGCTCATGCGACAAAGGCAGCGTCTTTCCCACCATGGGGTTCTTGGAGCGCCTGTCCACATCAATCAATCCGGTCGAGGGAACGGCGGTGCAGAGCTCCGCAGCCTCGTCTTTCTCAAAACGCAACTCGTAGTCCGTATAGGACTCGCCCTCGTCGAGCGGACACCTAAAGCCGGGGTGTCCACCGATAAAGAAAGGCATGTCCTCAGTGCCCTCGTTGGTAACCTCATAGGAGACACGCACGGCGGCGTCCTCGAGCGTATAGCGGGCGACAAGTTTAAACGGATACGGATAATCGCTCAGCAGCGCGGCGTTATCCTCGGATGCCAGGCACATAGCCAGCTCGTTTGCGCTTTGGCTCAACAGCTTCCACTCCTGCTTGCGCGCAAAGCCGTGGCGGGCGAGCTTCACATGATGTCCGGCAAACGTCATGGCGCTGTTATCGCGCAAACCTCCGCAAATCGGGAAGCAAATCGGTGCCTGGCCGGACCACACAGCGGGATCGCCCTGCCACAAGTACTCGCGACCTCCAGCCTCAATCGAGGTAAACGAGCCGCCGGCCGTGGAGACCTTGATAGAAATCGAATCGTTGGAGAGAGCGTATTCCATTGTCCATCCTTTCGAACAACTGCTTTTTGCTCGCAAGAACCCGTCTCGGCCCTGACCAAAGGACAAACCCGCACGTTCATCGATGCGTCCGGTTTCCCAGGCATGCAACGGGGTACCATACAGACATTGATGCAATTACAGCTGAAAGGCCTTCTTATGCGAACCATCATCCTTTATGCCTCACGCCACCACGGCAATACGAAAAAGCTCGTGGACGCCATCGTCGAGGCGCACCCCGAAATCGATACCCTCGACGTGAAGTCACTCGGTAAAAACGAGTACCCCGACCTGCACGAATACCATCTGATCGGCGTCGCCACGGGCATTTATTACTCCGAAATCGACAAAGATATGGCGCGCGTGCTCACGAACGTGCTGCAGCCGCAGGACAAGGTGTTTGGCCTTATGACCTACGGTGGCAAAAACAAGTGGTACGGCAAGGATATCGATGGCATCTGCCGCATGAGGCAGGCCATCTTTATGGGCGTCTACGGCTGTCCCGGCTTTGATACGTGGGGGCCGTTCAAACTCACCGGCGGCGTCCAGAAGGGACACCCGACCGCTGAGGAAATTAAGGGCGCCGTCGACTTCTTCGACAAGATCGAAGACGAGTATGGCGACATCATCGTCGAAGAGTACGCCAAGCGCGAGAAGCGTCTAGCATACGAAAAGGAGCATCCCGCGGGGGGTCTTGTGGCCGTCGTCAAGCGCACGGCAAAGAAGATCGCTAACAAGCTGTAACTGTTAAGGTGCTTTTGAGCGTTTAACCCATACGGCGGGTCCGAGCAGATTCGGGCCCGCCGTCTTTTTCTATCGTTACTCGGTAAAGGCGTTGCCGACGCTCTGGCCGCCAACATACGTCTCGACGAGGGTGAGCTCATGGTCGAACACGACAAAGTCGGCGTCGCGACCCGGCATGATGCTGCCGCACTTATCCTCGATGTGCGCGGAGCGTGCCGGCACCTCAGTTGCCATGCGAATGGCGATATCGGCGCTGGCGATGCCCCAGTCGACGATGTTCTTGACGCCCTGGGCAAGCGTGAGCACCGAGCCGGCAATGCTCTTGCCGTCGGCGAGCCAGCACAGGTTGTCCTTCATGATGACGTCCATGCCGCCACTGGTGTAGCTGCCCTCGGGCATGCCGCCGCAACCCAGGCAGTCGGTGATGAGTACCGTGTGCTGCCAGCCCTTTGCCTGCAGCAGCGCCTTGATGGCGGCAGGGTTTACGTGCTTGCCGTCACAGATGATCTCGGCGTAGGTCTCGGGCGTAGACATGGCAGCACCCACGACACCGGGCTCACGGTGATGCAGACCGCGCTGGCCGTTATAGGTATGCGTAAAGCAGCTGGCACCGGCATTGATAGCGGCGATGCACTCATCGTAGGTGGCGTCGGAGTGACCGATGCTGGTCACCACGCCCTTGGCGTTCAGAGCAGCCGCATAAGCAGCGGCACCGTCGCGCTCGGCGGCCATGGCGCTCTTAACGATGCGACCGCCCGCAGCCTCCTGCCACTGGTCGAAAACCTCCTCGGAGGGGTCAATCAGGTAAGCGGGGTTCTGCGCGCCCACGTGCTTCATGGTAAAGAAGGGGCCCTCCAGGTAGATGCCCTGAATGCGGGCACCGCAGAAGTCGGGGCCGCGGCCCTCGTCCGCCTTGGCGATAGCAGCGCAGGCGTCCTTGATCTGTTCGACGCCATCGGTGAACGTCGTAGGCAGCCAGCTGGTGGTACCGCGACGGGCGAGCTCGGTTGAGCTGATATCGATGCCCTCGGGATCGTTATCGGTAGTTGAGTGGTTGTAGAAGCCATGGATGTGAGTATCGACCATACCCGGTGCGATCCACGATCCCGTGTAGTCCTTAATCTCGCAAGATGGCTCGTCGGCCTGCCAGGCGCCAAAAACGCCATCCTCGACCATAAGATAGCCGCCCAGTTGCGGGCCTGCCGGCAAGAAGAACTTGTCAGCCTTAATTGCGTACGTGCTCATATGCACTCCTTGCTTCTAAAGCAGTTGACTGTGGTAATGCTTATACCCAGCTCACGTAAAACAAAAAGCGCCCGCCCGCCGTTATGAGCGGACGGGCGCCCTTACAGGGGGACGCGATTAAGCGGTGAAGGGGTGAATCGTCACGCCCTTAACCACGCGGTTGACCGTGCCGGTGGGGCTCGGCGTATCGGGCGTGTTGCCCACGCGGACGGAGTTGAGCAGGCTGATAGCCTGGGCAAACATCACGAACGGCAGAGCAAGGTAACCCTCGGGAAGTGCCTCGTAACCCTTAAAGGTGAAGGACTCACCCTCATAGACGGTGGCACCTTCCTGCTGAACGGCGATGGTGTGCTGAGCGATCTCGTCGCCACCGATCTCGTTGAGGATGTCGATGTCGTACTGACGGGTGTAGGCGTCGTTGTTGACGAACACGAAGACGAGCGTCTTATCGTCGACGAAGGACTTAGGTCCGTGACGATAGCCCATGGAGGTGTCGTAGGAAGTAGCGACCAGACCGTGAGCGAGCTCGAGGATCTTGAGCTGGCTCTCCTGGGCAAGGCCACCGAAGGAGCCAGAACCCAAGTAGGTCACGCGGTTGAAGTCGCCAGCCAGATAATCGGCGATCTCGGGCTCACGGGAGATGACCTCCTCGCCCATCTTGGCGATGGTCTCGACCCACTCGGCCTTCTGCTCGTCAGAGGCAGTGTCGAAAATAAGGGTAGAGAGCAGGGTCATGCAGGAATAAGAACCGGTCATGGCGAAGCCCTTGTCGTTGGCGCGCGGAATGAGCAGCGTCAGCGCGTTGGGATCATCAGCAGACTCGACGGCGAGCTTGCCCTCGGGAGCGCAGGTGATGTTGAGGAACTTGACGTTGTGGACGAGCTCCTTGGCAACGGCAACGGCGGCAAGGCTCTCGGGGCTGTTGCCAGAGCGGGCAAAGGAAACCACGAGCGTGGGATCCTCGGCGCGCAGGAAATCGCGCGGGGCGCTCACGATGTCGGTCGTGGCGATGGGCTTAAAGTCGTAGAGATCAGTGTTGCCAGCGTGACGCAGGTACGGGGCGCAGGTATCGCCGACGTAGTCGGACGTACCGGCACCGGTGAAGACAACGGACAGACGGCCCTCGCCCATAGCGCGAGCCTCGGCCAGGAAGGCCTCAATGGCCTCCTTGTTCTCGCGATAGATGTTGAGCGTATCGCGCCAAAGCTCGGGCTGCTGAGCAATCTCGGCCGTGGTGATCTGGGCGCCGAGCTCGGTGAGCTCCTCGACACTCTTCTCGAACATTTCTAATACCTCTCTCTAGAAGTAATCCTCTGACGTGCAATTATACACTTCGGTTGGTTATCTGGTAGTAACCAGTTAAATGCAAAGAATCATCATATGGATACGATGCGAACACTAGTCGCTACGCTGGTGGTAAACCTTGTATTTAAACTGATCGGCACGAGCAACCGAGAGTGTATACTCCACAACCTCGTTTGACTCGTTATACGTAGTCCTGACCAAATCGAGCACAGGCGAGCCCTCGACAATTCCCAAAAGGTGGGCGTCGGTGGGACGGGCTATGCTCGCATAGAACTCCTCTTCGGCCACGCGTATCTTTTGCTGAAAGTCTTGCTCAATCACATCGTAAAGCGGCTTACGCTCCAGCAGCGGTCGCTTTAGGGACAAAAATTGACGAACCGGTAGATAGCTGCGTTCGACCATCATGGGCATGTTGTCGGCAGAACGAAGGCGTTTGAGCTTAAAAATGCGATCACCGATACGCAATCCCATATGCTCGGCCAGATTCTTATCGGCCTCCATCTCGCAAAACTCGAGAATCGTGGTCTCGGGTTCTCGACCCATCGCGCGCATCTGCTCGGTAAAGCTGTAGGACTGCATAAGATTGGTTGCTTTTGCCGAACGGTCGGTCACAAAGGTACCGCGACCGTGCTGCCGAACCACCAGTCCTAAACGCTCCAGTTCCTGCAGAGCCAGGCGTACCGTAGTGCGCGAGAGGCCATAGCGCTCCGAAAGTTCGCGCTCGGAAGGAATCATGTCACCGGCGCGATATTCATGGTCGATCTTTTCGGTCAGAATATCGACCAGCTGATCGTACAGCGGTTGCTTACGCGCTCCGATCGCCATCCTATCCTCCCATTTTCTCAAACTCGGCTACTACCTTGGGTGTTTAGCATTATCTGTCTGCCACGCCCGAATCAACAAGAAAACAAAAGCCGCGCGCTCTTTCGAGCACGCGGCTTTTAACATACACATGGCTTAAGGGGTCGGGGTGTGAGCCGCGTAGGGACACACCCCTCAAGCTAGAGCCTTACCAGATGCTCGGCCAGAGACCAAGCGGGCCAGCGCCCAGGATGCCAAGGACGAAGAGCAGGAGAATGCCCTTGGTCGGGGTCCAGCTGTGCTTAGCGAACATGTAGTAAAGCAGCAGCGTAAGCATAAGCGGGACGAGCTTCGGGACGATGGTGTTGAGGGTGTCGGCAACAGAGAAGTTGACCGGATCCTCGGTAACGGTGCCGTAGGTCACGGACTCCATGCCGTTACCCAGATCGGTGACGCCGCACTCGACAGCGTTGCCGTCGGCATCGGAAGCGGTAAGGGCGTTGCCGTCCTTATCGGTCATGGCGATGGTACCGGCCTCAGCGGTCTCGGTATCGATGCCCTCCATACCGGTGAAGTTCTCGGCCTCCTTCTCGGAGACGATCACGGTAGTAGCGGAGAGACCACGGGTGGTGCCGTTGGGGATCTGGAGGTTGATCTGGGTGCCACCCATGGTGACGACCAGGCAACCGACGACGAAGACGCCCATGATGGAAGCGGCACGCGTGAAGGCCTGCATGTTGGCGGTCAGAGCGTCAATAGCGCTGGTGCCAAGCTTGTAGGACCAGTTCATGAGCCAGAAGCGCAGAGCGAACTGGACGACGTTGAAGATCACCAGGAAGATGATCGGTGCAGCGGCGTTGCCGTTGATGGCCATGTTGGAGGTGATGCCGGCCGTGATAGGCACGAGCGTCAGCCAGAACAGGGCGTCACCGATACCACCGAGCGGGCCCATTGCGGCGACGCGGACGGCGCGGATCGTGGGGATGTCAACCTTGTTCTGCTCGAGCGAAAGCACGATGCCCATAACAAAGGTGACAAGGAACGGGTGGGTGTTGAAGAACTCCAGGTTGTGGCTCATGGAAGCCGCGAGGTCGTTCTTGTTGGTGTGGATCTTCTCCAGACCGGGGATGATGGAGTAGAGCCAGCCAGCGGCCTGCATGCGCTCGTAGTTGAACGATGCCTGCAGGAAGCAGGAGCGCCAAGCCATCTTGTTGAGGGTCTTCTGGTCGAGCTGCGGAGCAGGAGTGAGATCCTCGTAGTGCTCCGGGATCACATACTCATTAGATGCCATCTTCGAAGTCACCTCCGTCAGAAACAGCTGCACCCTTCAGCTCGGTCTGCTGCTGGAAGTCCCAGAAAGCGATGCCGAAGCCGATGAGAGCGAGGATGAGCAGAGCAGGGGTTGCCAGAGAATCGTTGGCAACGGTGATGAGCGCGAGGCCAAAGCCCATGAGGAAGAAGCCCCACATATCGCGGTTCATCATAACCTTGAGCAGGACGGCGAAGCCGACGAAGCGCATCATGCCGCCTGCAGCGGACAGACCGGTCTGCAGCCAAGTCGGGATGGCGGAAGCGATGGTCTGACCAATGGTAGCGCCAGCGATGAAGAACAGGGTGACGACGACAGCGAAGATCAGGCCGAGCAGGGCCATGGCGAAGTAGTTCAGGCGCTCGATGCCCTTGGTGTCCGCGTTATGAGCCATGTTATCGGCCGTGGACATAAGCGGGGACATAAGCGTGAAGACCAGGGTAACGCCAAGCTGGCCGAGCAGGGCGAACGGAATGGCGAGGCCGACTGCCGCGTTGGGCTCGAGACCCGTAGCGATAGCGAGAATGGCTGCCATGATGCCGCCAATGACGGCGTTAGGCGGCTGAGCGCCTCCGATCGGCATGTTGCCGATCGTCATGAGCTGATAAGTACCACCCACGAGAAGACCGGTGTTGAGGTCGCCAAGGATAAGACCGATGACGGCGCCGGTGACGATGGGCTGATAGAGAGACTCGAGGAAGTCAAACTGGTCGATTGCCGCGATGAACGTGACGACGAAGACCAGAGCGATCTGGATGATCGAGTATTCCATCTTGCTCCTCCTTTCAAAATGAATGTACGCACTTTGGATATCACGTACAGAACGTCAGGGTTTCACTCCTGACAACGTGGATCACGAGGATTACGAGAAGAGCTTGCTCGTGTCCTCAACAGGCGTGCTCGGAACGCGCCTGATCTCCAACTCCACCCCCAATTCCTGCAGCTCTTTAAACGCAGCGACATCCTCGTCGTTAACTGCGACGGAGGTGGCGACTTGGCGCTTTCCTTCCGACATGTGCATGTTGCCGATGTTTACCTTCTTTATAGGCACACCGCCCTTGACGAGCGTAAGCACGTCTTCCGGTGTTTCGGCCACGATGAAGATCTTCTGGCGCGGGCTCGCCTTGCCAATGACGTCGATGGTCTTCTGCAGAGAGAAGAAACGCGTAGCGACGCCGGCGGGAGCGGCCATCTTCATGAGGTTCTGGCGCATGGTGTTGGTCGCCACGTCGTCGTTGGCGACGAGGATGAGGTTGGAGCCCAGAGTGGAGTTCCACTGGGTAGCAACCTGACCATGAACCAGTCGGTTATCGATGCGGGTAAGAAGAATGTTGGGTTCTGCCATGTTGATCAGCTTCCTTTCGTTATTTGCTGACGACAGTTACTTGATCTCCTGAATCGCGTAACGCGAAACATCTACGACGGCTCCGGATCGGACTTTGATCTGGACCTTCTCGCCTTCGATGCCTTTGACGGTTCCGTAGATACCGCCGGCGAAAAGAACCTCCTGACCCGGCTTGAGCTCGGTGTGCAGCTCCTTGAAGTACTTTTGCTTCTTCTTCATGTTGATTTGCGACCAGATGGTGTAAATCAAGCCCATGATGGCAAGCAGGCCTAAAAGGGCGACCGAGGAGCTCAGGACGTTGGCTCCGAAATCGGCCATTAGATGCCGTCCTCGTCGCCGAAGATATCCTCTTCGTCGGAGCCGGCAACGGATGCGACCGTCTGGGCGGTGATGCCCGTCTGGCCAACGGTCACGGCCTGCTCGCCAAGCTCGGCGAGCGTGGCGTTGCCGCGGAGGAACAGAAGCTCAATAACCATGGGAAGGTTAGTGCCGGTCAGAACTTCGACATTGTCGACATCCTGGGCAATCATCATCGACTGGTTGAACGGGGTGCCGCCAAGCAGGTCGGTAAAGACGAGCACGCCATCGCACTCCTCGCGCATGGCGGTAATAGCGGCGCGGAGATCCTCACCGTAGGATGCGGCCTGGTCGCCCTCAAAAGGAACGACGGTAAAAGCAGGCTGGTCGCCGGCAACCATAGCGATAGCGCTTGCAAGGCCGGGTGCGAACTGTCCATGACCGGTAAGAATAAAGCCAACCATTCAAATTTCCCTTCCGAAGGTGTGTACGATCTGAGTCCGATGATTTTCGGAAGCCAGCGGGCGCTCGCCCTTAAAGCTTCTTAGAAAGCGTTCTTTGAAGACCAGTGGTTTCTAAACTGGTAGTAACCACGTGACGTGTTGTTGTCACTATATCACCCCAGAAGAGGTCGCTTTCGTTGATTCATACGGTAAAACGTTTTTGCACCGCTCACGGTGATAAATCGACCGTTTACCGGTCGTTAACACTTCTACCTGCGGTTTTGAAACCGTTTCGAAATATTTTGGCAAAAGATCGGAACTTTTTTGTGTCTAAACAACGCAGGGCGGCTAAAAATAGCGTGAAGAAAAATTGCAGGTCATTGTGAAGATATGTGAATTGGTCTTTTTGACTTAATACCAGTTAGAACCAGTTTAGAAATTATCGGTGAACGGTAGTTTTCGACCGCTCAGCGGTTATTTCCAATCGTTTGCAGCTCCTTTTCCATATGAATTAGGGAAACCCGATGAAGCACTTGCGCGGTTGCGGGAAATTTCGATACTCGTCCATCCCCCACGTGCCAAACTCTCACTCCCTAAATATGCCATAAGCTCTCGCTATTCGTCTTACAAACATTACTTACTCTAATCTGTAATTGTTTATCGTTTATCATTAAGTATGTTATAAGATTTAAATATCATCCTAGACATTGGTTGGAGGAGCTATGATCCGCTGGAACGCATCCACATCGAATGAAACCATCAGCCGCGAACAGGCAATAGCCAATCTGAGGAAGCTCACTCGCTACTGCAAATGGGCCACAATCTGCACCGCCGTGGCGCTCGCTCTGGGACTCCTCGCAGTCATTGCAATCTACGATCTACTCATATTGCCTAGCCTCTCCCAAGGGTTCTGTCTCCAATCCGTAGAGCTTGAGGCTGGCGAAGGGCCAATTCTCGCTCTCGTCGGCGCCGATGAACACACCCCTCTTATGCTTGTCGCGCACGACGGTCATACTGCCATAGGGAGCGCCATGATGACATGCCTTGCGTTTGCCATCGTGCTAAGCGCATACAGGTTTTTCTCCGCCATTGAAAAGGCGGGCAGGCCCTTTGACCTCGAATGCATCCGCATACTACGTCAAGTAGGACATTTGTTCCTTATTGGCGGCGTTGCTGTGAAGCTTCTTGGTGCCATAGTCACGGGGCTGATACTCTCAGGATTTGGCGGCAACTTTACGGATGCGCTTGGCGGCCAGCACCTCGACCTCTCTATGGTCTTTGCAGGCCTGATTATTAGCCTGATTGCCAGCGTCTTCCAGTACGGGTGTATCCTGCAAAAACAAGATGACGAGTTGCTCTAGGGGGAATCCATGATTATTCTGCGGCTCGACCGCATGCTTGCCGAACGCAAGATTTCATCCAAAGAGCTTGCGGAACGCGTGGGTATCTCCCAGGTCAATATGTCGCGTATCAAGACGGGCAAGGTTTCTGCCGTGCGCTTTTCAACTCTTGACGCGATATGCCGGGCACTCGACTGCCAACCGGGCGATGTTCTGGAATACATACCTGACGATGAAGCCGATAGCCTCTTTGGGCTTAAAGATGAATAGCCATAATTAAGCCGCCAATCACGCCCTCAACGCAAAAAGCCCGCCAGTACGACTTCCGTGCTGGCGGGCTTTCTGCTGTCAATCGGCTAGATGCTCGATGAGCCGTGCGACTCTTTACGCAAACAGACCGTAGATGCTGATGTTGGCCTTGGCGTAGAGCCCGTTAGCATACTCGGTCCACTTGGAGCTGGCGCTCGAAGCCTGCGAAGAGTACTGCTGGTAGGCAGTGTAGTAGGCGGTCATGGCCTGCTTATAGGTTGCGCTATCGGCCGTAAAGGCATCGTCGGCGAAGGCCTTGGCATAGGTGCTATCGGCGTCCTTCCAGGTGCCCTTTGAGCTATCCCACTCGTCGCCGGCAAGTTTGATGATGTAATCGGCGTAGTCCTTGCTCGCGGTCTCCTCGTTGCCGTCAGCAGGCTCGGTCGGAGCGGTCGGCATGCTTGCGGAGCTATCGCCCACCTTCTTCTTGTAGAGCTTCTGCAGCGTCGCGGACTGGCGGACGATCTGCTTGGCCTGGTCCTTGGACACGCCATACTGCGTGGCCATGGTCTTGTAGTCCGAAGTGCCGATGGAATCCTCGGCGTATTTCTTCATCTCCTTAGAGGAGACGGTAATGCCCTCGTCCTCGGCAGCATCGAGCAGAATCTTGTTGCGCACGTAGGACAGGATGACGTCGGCAGACGGAGCGGTATAGTTGCCGCCGTCGTCCTTGACGGTGTCGAGGCTGTACTGGCTCTCGATGGCCTCGCGCGCGGTGATGTCACTCTTCTTGCCGTTGTAGCTGTAGCTTGCCACGGTCGAATCGAGCTGGTCCTCGGTCAGGGTCGCCGAGCCGACGCCCTTGCCGCCAAAACCACCATTGCCAATAAAGAAGCCAATCACGGCAGCAATCACGACTGCAACCACAAAGGCGGCAATCATCGTCTTCTTGTGCTTGCAAGCGTGGTCATCCACGTCGGAGTCATCGTCCTCGTCCTGCTCCTCGGGCATCAGATTCTCGTCAGCGGCATTCGCGGCAATCTGAGCCTCCAGACGGGCGTCCTCCTCCTCGGCCGTCGTACCGGCAGCAATGTGCTCGGCAGACGTACCGGTGACCAGGTCGATCTTCTCGTCCTCATCACCGTCGGGGCCTTCGCCGCGCTCGATGATCTGAATGCCGTCGATCTCGTCCTTCTCGTCCTTCTTTTGAATCAGACCCATATCGGTTACTCCTTGTTGGGAAACATAGTCTTCAATAGAATACGCCCGACAGAGTGCCGGGCGTATTGATTCTTAGGTTATACGCAAACACTTAAGTACTATTTAGGCGTTTGCAGCGTGCATACCTTAGGCCAGGTGCGCGATAACGGCATCGGCAAAGGCCCGCGTGCCCACGGCGCCCTCGACGGAGCCGGTCTGGGCACGACGCACGTCACCGGTAACCTGCTCGCCCTCGTCGAGCGTGGCAGAGACGGCGGCGCGAATGCGATTGGCAGCGTCGTTCTCGCCCAGGTGATCGAGCATCATCGCAGCAGAGAGGATCTCGGCCGTGGGGTTGGCGATATCCTGGCCAGCGATATCGGGCGCGGAGCCGTGCGTTGCCTCGAAGATGGCGCAGTCGGCACCGATGTTGGAGCCGGGGGCCATGCCTAAGCCGCCTACCAGGCCGGCGCACAGGTCGCTCACGATGTCGCCGTACAGGTTGGGCAGCACCAGGACATCGAAGTCGTTGGGGTTCTGGACCAGGCCCATGCAGGTGGCGTCGACAATCTTGTCGTTGAACTCGATATCGGGATAGTTGGCGGCCACCTCGCGCGCCACGCGCAGGAACAGGCCGTCGGTCGCCTTCATAATGTTGGCCTTGTGCACGGCCGTCACCTTTTTGCGGCCGCAGCGGCGGGCATACTCAAAGGCATACTCCACAATGCGGCGGCTCTTGGCGATGGAGATCGGCTTGATCGAGATAGCGGAATCGGCAGCGAAGGTCTTCTGGCCCGAGCGCTCGACAAGCTGCGAGAGCTCCTCAACCTCGGCAGCGCCCTCATCGAACTCGATGCCGGCATAAAGGTCCTCGGTGTTCTCGCGCACGATGACCAGGTCGACGTCGCGGAAACGAGAGCCGTCGCCCGGCTGCGACAGGCAAGGGCGCACGCAGGCGTACAGGTCGAAGTGCTTGCGCAGGGCCACGTTGACGCTGCGGAAACCCGTGCCGACCGGCGTGGTGATGGGACCCTTGATGGCAACCTTGGTCTCGGCGACCGCATCGAGCACGTGCTGGGGCAGCGGCGTGCCAAACTCGTCCATGACGCCGGCACCGGCCTCCTGGACGTTCCAATTGATCTGGACACCGGCAGCCTCGACCACGCGGCGCATGGCCTGCGTAATCTCGGGACCGATACCGTCACCGGGAATCAGGACTACATCGTGCGCCATAATCTGTTACTCCTCGTCTTCGGCGTCGTCAGATTTTTTAACGCTAGCACGCTTCTTCTTTTTGGAGAGATCCAGGCCAAAACGTTTAACAAGCATTTCGCAAATTTCGCTCGAACGGGCCTTGAGATAGCTGCCCTTGCCGTTCTCGGCATCGAACTTAAGGCGCAGCGCGAGCTTCTCAGCGACCTCGGCGTCGATCTCGCCCTGGCCAAACTCGTACAGGCAACCGAGCATGTCGCGATACTCGAGATCACCGTGGTAGCACTGGATGGCCTCGTCCAGGATGGGCCAAGCCTCGCGCGAACGCTCGACACTCGTGGCGCCCCACACGCACAGCAGGCGGAAGGCGGCATAGCGCAGCGTGGAGGAAATCTCGTCGAACAGCGCGGTCTCGGCACCCTCAAAGGCATCGCCCAGCTGCTCGGGGCAGGTGGTGGCGAGCGCCGTCAGGGCATCGAGGGCCTCCCAGCGGGTCTGAGCCTCGGGGCGGTCGAGTGCCTCGATTAGCGCGGGCACGCAGGGCACGACGCGCTGCGGATCACGCTCGGCAAGCAGGTGCAACACGCGAGCGGCAAACTGGCGGATGCGGCGCGTGGGGCAGCCGAGCTCCTGGACCAGGCGATCGACGGCGTTCTCGTTCTCCTCTGCCAGCTGGAGCTGTGCCAGCTCCTCGTCGGTGAGCTGTTCGTCTTTGTTTTCTGCCATAGTTACCTCTTTTTACTATTTCTTAGCGTGCTTGTCAGCACCCTTGCTGTCATCGGTGACCGAGATGAGCTGTCGGTCGGCCGCGCCATTGCGACGCGCACGGCGGCGCTCCTCGGCATCGCCCGCGTCGGCGGCGGCGCGGTGAGCCTTGTTGACGTTAAAGACCTCGTCGTGCTTGCGCCACGGACCGACGGACTCGCCAAAGCTCATCTTAAGGCCGGCGATAAAGCCGCCGAGCCAGCCGATCGGCGCAAACTGCACCAGCGGGAACAGCGAAAACACCCAGGTCAGCAGGACGACTGCCGCAGCTCCCGCAAAGTTGGCAATCCAGTAGTCGCGCTTGGTAATGACGCGCTTTTCGCACGCCCACTGGCCGCACAAAAAGCCGATGTAGATCGCGAAGAGAAAGAGCGCCAGCGCAAGCACCACGAACGTCCAGCTCATGGGCGCTACTCCCCGTGATGGTGGCCGCAGCAGCACTCGTGGCCGTCGTCATGACCGTGACCGCCGCAGCACTCGTGGTCCTCGCCATGGTGGTGTCCACAACCGCACTCGTGGTCGTCGCCATGCTCGCCGCAACCGCAGCCTTCCTCGTGAGCACCGTGCTCCTCGGGACGATACTGCGACCAGTCCAGACCGGCGGCGATGGCATCGGCCTCCTCCTTATAGAGGACCGTGACGGCCTGGGTGCCCAGCTTGGCGCCACCGATGGCATCGAGCATGTCGTAAAGCGTAAAGGCCACGTCGGCGCCGGGCAGCGCAAGCTCGCGGTCGTCGGCATAGGCGAGCGCCAAGCGCAGGTCCTTAATGAAGTGCTCGACCATAAAGCCGGGCTTGTAGTCGCCGTCGAGCGCCTTGGGCGCCAGGCTCTCCATGGCGCCGGACTTACCGGTGCCGCCCAGAATCATCTGACGGGTCTTCTCAAGATCAAGGCCGCTCAGCTCGGCAAACGCCAGCGCGTCTGCCATGCCGACCATGCAGGCGCCCAGCGACACCTGGTTGGCAAGCTTGGCAGCCTGGCCCTTGCCGGCGCCATCGAAGCAGCAGATGGTTGCCGCAAAGGTGGAAAGGATGTCGCGGACCGGCGCGATGTCGTTCTCGGTGGCGCCCACGATAGCCGTAAGCGTGCCGGCGATAGCTCCCGACTCGCCGCCGGTGACGGGGCAGTCAAACGCCATGCGGCCGGAGACCTGGGCGGCCTCGGCAATGTCGCGCGCCAGCTCGGGCGAGCTCGTGGTGAGGTCGATCAGGACCGCGCCGGGCTTAGTGCACGCGAGCAGACCGTCACCCGCCAGGTAGAGCTCCTCGACCTCGGAGGGATAACCCACCATGGTAAAGACGACGTCGGCGTTCGCCGCGGCATCTGCCGGCGTATCGGCCCAGACGGCGCCGCGCTCAACGAGCGCTGCAGCCTTGGACTTGGTGCGGTTGTTGACCGTGACGGGATAGCCAGCGTCCAGAATGTGGCCGGCGATGGGGGCACCCATGATTCCGGTGCCGATAAATGCGACAGAGAGCTTGTTTGCCATGAAACCTTTCCTTTTGGGTTGGGTGTTATTACCAGGTTGAATACTCGGTGCCAGCGTTTGGGCTGTGAGTCGAGGGCGATTACGGACGCATCGCTTGCCTACTGCCCGCGCACGCGGCGAGCGATGCGGTCGGAAAGCGAGGCTTTCTCGGCGCGGTTCTTACCCCAAAACGCAAGTGCCACCATGCCGGGGCCCACGTGCGAGCCGATGGTGGGACCCACGGAGCTGCGAATGATCGTGACGTCGGCGCAACCCTCCTCCTTGCGGATGGCAGCTTCGAGCCAGTCACCGTCCTTTTCGGCATCGGCAGTCATAATGGCGATGGGCATGGTGCGGTCGGGCACGTAGTTCTCGCGGAACGACTTGAGGATGGACTTGAGCGCCTTCTTGCGGCCGCGGTTGACGCCGATCAGCGACAGCGAGCCGGCAAGGTCGTAGGAGAGCTCGGGCTTGACATCGAGCTTTGCCGTGAGCTGCGCCGCCGCGGGCGGAATGCGGCCGCCGGCAGCCAGTGCGTCGAAGTTCTCGAGCGTAAAGTAGCCGTGCACGTAGGTCTTTGCCTCGTTTGCCCAATCGACCAGCTGCTTGGCGGTCAGTCCCGCCGAACGCTGACGCACGGCCTCGAGCGCCAAGAGCGCGCCGGTCGCGCAGGGCAGAGCGTTGTCGACCACGTAGAGCTCAAAGTTGGGATACTCGGCGCGCACGGCATCTGCCGCCTGGCACGCGGAGTTGTAGCTCGACGACAGCGCCGAGGTAAAGCACAGGTAGACCGTGGGCGTGCCCTCTTTGGCGCACTCGGTAAAGAACTCGATATAGCGACCGAGCGACACAGCCGAGGTGGACACGCGGGCACCGGCGCGCATGCGGTCGTAGAACTCCTTAGGGCTCATGCTCGACCAGATGTCATCCGTGCGCTCCTCGCCATCGATAATGAAGGGGAAACCCAGGATATCGACATCAAGGTTCGCGGCGACCTCGGGACTAAAGTCGCAGCAGGTATCGACGACGATGCGGCAGCGGTCAGAATGGCCGGTAGATGCAGCCTTGTCCATCAAAGCGACTCCTTACGTAAAAAAGGCGGCCACCCGCATGGGATGGCCGCCAACCGTTAACTCATGCAAGTTAACGTATTTTACTCGTCAAGTGTTTCGATGCGGGGCTTGATGATGCCATATCCACCATTCTTACGGTGATACACCACATTGATGAGACCGGTCGTCGCGTTCTCGAACACGTAGAAGTCGTGACCCAGCAGATCGGTCTGCACCAGCGCCTGCTCCTCGGTCATCGGGGTGACGTCAATAACCTTCTCGCGGACGAGCAGGTCGTCCTCCTCCTCGGGCAGCAGCAGGTCGGCCAGATCCTCGACGCGCTCGACCGGTGCGACATCCGCGGCGCTGGCACCACCCTGGCGGTTGTCCACGACCTTGGTCTTGAACTTGCGCAGCTGACGGGTGACCTTATCGGCGGAGAGGTCGATGGCAGCATACATATCTGCGCCGTGCTCGGCAACGCGAATCACAGAGCCGCGGGCACGAACCGTGACCTCGACGATTGCCGGGTTGGGGTTCGAGGGGTTCTTCTCATAACGAAGCACGACGTCGACTGTCATGGGCTCGATGTCGAAAACCTTGAGCGCCTCGCCGATCTTCTCATCCACATGCGCACGCAGAGCATCGGTTACCGTCGTCTTGCGTCCAGAAACCTTGATATCCATACGTGGCTCCAATCTGCCTCGGGGACTTACTGTACTGGCTATGTACCCATTGCCGTGCATTTAATCACGCGAATTCCCAAAGACCCGAATAACGACTGCTTGATACCGCATACCGAAGTCTCGCACTTTTCCGTGGCAAAGTGCGCTATAGGAAGGCGTCGACGGAGTTAATTTTTCTCCTGGAAATTAGCTTTGACCTGCTAGTTTTACCAAAATAGAAAAGCCGGGCTCCCCTATTTGGGAGACCCGGCCATGCGTGTTGAAACCGTGAAGAAGCGCCTTGTTCGGTGTATGGCAGACGCCACCCCTACCAATAACTAGCTATTGAGCTTGTTGATGTCATCATCGGTGATGGCGCCCTCCTGGCTAGACGACGGACTGTCGCCGTTGTTATCAGAGGCGTCGCCATCGGAGGACTCGGTCTCGTTGGACGTGGAGTCGGATGCCTGCACATTGGCCCCCGAAACAGTCTTGGCGGTAAGGTCATAGGGCATTTGGCCATACCAGACGCAGTGGACCGCCTCGAGCGTGCCGTCGACCGTGATACCGTCGAGGGCATCACTCACGGCACGGCACAGCTCATCGTTAGAGCTAAGGCCTGCGACGCCAAGCGTGGAGGGCGCCTCGAGCGTGCCGACATAGGAGATCTGGCTCATCAGGCGCGCGAGGTAACCACCGGCCGTGGAATCACAGATCACGTAATCGACCTCGCCCGACTCGAGCGCCTCGAAGCACTCATTGATGTTGGAGAAGGTCTTCTGGTTAGCGGTGATGCTTTGCTTGGCGAGCGCCTCCTGCGAGGCCGAGGAGGTCTGAACGCCCAGGGTAGCGGTGTTAAGCGTTTCGGTGGAAACGCTCAGCGACTCGCCGTCACTGCTCTTGCCGAATACGGCGGGGGCGTCGTACAGACAGGTGCCAAGCGAGCTGATATCGCCGTCCGTAGACCTGACGTCGCCAATGAAGATATCGGCCTTTTTATCGCTGAGCGCGGAATCGGCCGAGGACGCATCGACAAAGGCGACCTTGAGACCCATGCGGCATGCGAGGGCACGAGCGGCATCGACCGCATAGCCCGTGAGGTTTCCGTCGGCATCCTGCATGGCCTGCGGGGCGTCGGAAGTATCGAGGGCGACCGTCAGGGTTCCCGGCGTGACCAGGGCATCGTCCGATACCGTGGGGGTAACGGTCTCGCGCTCGATCTGGTCGATCGTGGGCGTCGTGAACGTGGACAGTGGATTGAATGCGCATCCACTCAGGCCCAAAACGGCAATGACCGCCGCGGTCCCAGCACCTAACCGAGCCGCATGCATCAAGCTGCCCCTCACCATGTCCGCTACCCTGCCTTCTGTGTCGTATACGATCCGTGCCCTGCACGGAATATCGGGTTGTTCCCACCAGCTGACCTGGTATTTGACCCCACACTTGCGCACCGGGGCGTTTGCTCGGGAGGCCGCAGCCACCTTCACGACTGGCCCGCTCGCCCGCGAGGCGGTATTGCCCCAAAGAAAGTAGAACGGACGGTGCGGCTTACATCTAGGACGCGCCATGATCGCGCCGCGCGCACGCGGTCGCTTACGTGGATCCCTTTGACCGCGTCTGTCTTGGACTAGGATGGGCATTTCGTCCGTCCGCAACCACAGCCTGGCAGGAACGTAGCGCATTATAGCTAAGTTCAAGCTAAAGTTTAAGGTTAGGGGCGTTATTCGCATCGCGAGTACAGATTTCGCAGGTCAGGACGGACCGCACGTGCTCTGATTGAGCCCGTCGCTCCCCTATGGAAAGCCCCAACACACCCGTCTTAGGGCGCCGTGGCCAAAAAATAGCAAATATGAGTACTGTTACCAATTTAGTAGCAGGAGTTTTTGGCTCTGCAAGCTGTTTTCACGCTCTATAACGTCAGATTGATGCCAGGATATTCCACATTTGTTTAATAACTTTCTAATTTACGCCCTCTTCCAGTCCCAAAATCCCTGATTTTGCTGTTACTGAATTTGTAGCAGTACTCATATTTGCTATATTTTGGCCAGAGCATATATCCAACCCCCTGTTTCAGAGCATTGTTAGGCGGGTTTAAGCCCAAAACACGCCCGCAGCGTGTTAAGCAGCGCCTCTTGCTTTTTCCTGCGGGCATCGACACGATTCCGGTACCGCTTTCGCATACGCTGGTGCATGCGCCATGCGAGCGCCTCCATTGCTTCCATGTCGCAGAGCATCTCGTTATTGACCGTCGCGACCTCGATTCCCATAGTAATCAAGCCCGTGTTGCGTTTTTCATCATGGATACGTCCCCTCCGGGAGGAATGGCCCAGCTCACCGTTGTATTCCAGGTCAAACTGGGCTGCTTCCTGATACGCATCGCAAACTGCATGCGGCATCCCCGAGACTGCCTGCGCACGGTCATCGAACTCGATCTTGTAGTCGGTCTTAAAGGGACCGCAGGCAAATCCGCCATAGGAAAACGGAAGCGAAAACAGAGCGAGCATGATGCACTCCATGGGCGAGCGCAGATTTTCTGACAGGTAGGGACACAGGCGCAGCAGCTGTTTGGCCACATTCCCCTTGCATGCCGCGAGGTAATCTACCATGCAATCGGGTGTCAGCACGGACTCGACCTCAAAGTAACCGACATCTGGCGGCTGGTCTTTGTCCTTTGCCAATTTGTTCACGACAGGCGAGGTGTAGGGAGGCAGATACTTCCCGCGGTCACTCAGTGAAATCTTAGAGCACAGCTCCTGGGCCAGGGCAAATGCCTGGATGCAGCCGACCTCGCGCGCAACGGCTACGCAGAGGGCCTCGGGAGACAAGCTGTACACCCCCGGCTCCACCTCCAGAATCGAACCAACCGGCAGACCTACAGAACAAACGGACCAGCTTGCACCAGGCATGCGGCGACGCTGTTTCGCCGACCCCACCAGTAGACACAGGTCTTCTTGGACCTCGCCGCTCACGGCCCCGATCCGCACCAAATCGGGAAGATAGATGTCCTCGGTCGAGGGCGACGACGTGCGCAGCACACGGCGCTCTTCATCGGGATTAAGGTCCTTCCAGCTTATGTAGCCCATCTGCCGGCGCTCGGCGCGCATCATGCGCAGCGCCGAGGCACCCGTCAAAATTACGGAAGCAGCCAGCTGCTCGCTTGCAGGCTTGCCACGCTGCCCGATCTTTATTGCCATCTGAACCACCCCTACCAAACGCGTGCGATAGCGAGGCCATCAACGGCCGCAGCGCCGGCGCGCTTGAGTTCCGCCGAAGCCGCGGCCATCGTCGCACCCGTAGTGATAACGTCGTCGATAAGCAGCAGGCGCTTGCCCTGCACGTCCTCAACGGTCTCATACATGCCTCGGGCGCGTTCACGGCGTTCTTCACGACCGAGTTCACGCTGGTCGCCATGCCCGTACTTGACGAGAGCATCGAGCAGGGGAACACCCGACAGCTCGCAAAATGGACGCGCAATAGCCTCCATATGATCAAAACCACGCCGCCGAAACGCTGCCGCCGTCGCAGGCACAAACACCACCGCATCCGCACCGGACAGCACACCTCCATAGCGATCGGGCGCTACGACCTGGGCATGCAGGGCGGTGTCGTAGAGCAGCTCCGCCAGATACGGAGCCAGACGTCGCTCGCCCGCATCCTTGTACGCTTTAATGATGCGCGGCAGCGGATGCGCATAGACGGCGCACGCCAGGCAGCGGTCGAGCGCCTCCGTCATTGCCGAGGACGTGCCCTCGACCGAACACTCAGTGCACAGCAAATCCCCAAACGGGGCGCTGCATCGGGTGCAGCTATGACGTGGGTCGATGAGCGTGAACGCGGCAAGGCAGTCTTGGCAAATAAGCGCACCGGCGCGCTCGCAGCCGGCACATCGTGTTGGCGACAATGCCTCGAGCGCCTCGCGTGCCACCCACTCGGCAAACGGTAGCAATTCGTCCGCAAACGGTAGGGCACCGGCACCCTGCAAACAGCTCAATATGTTCAGATGGCTCTTCAAGACACAACCCTCCCTACGTTCGGCCGCAGGGAGGGTTGTTGATTCGGCGCTATGATACCCCGATGCGCTCGGGGCAAGGCGGGCTAAATCCGCTCGCGGGCGTTATTCGCCGGCAGGCGGTTGTGGTGCGGACGAAGACGGGGTCGAGCCCTCGCCACCATCCTGGCGCGGCTTGCGGGAACGGCGACGGCGACGGCGCTTTTGACCCTGGTCGGCCGAGCCCTCGCCACCGCGATCCTCGCGCGGCTCGCGCTCGTCGCGAGCGGCGCCACGCGAAGCCTTGGCAGCCGCTCCCCCGCCATCTCCGGGACGACGGCGCGTGACCTTGACCTCGCCATCCGAGACCTGATCGGCCACGGAGGGCACTGAGGGCTTCTGTTGCGCGCCCGAGGAATGGCGACGGCGCGGACGCGGCGCGCGCTCCTCCTCGCCACGTGACTTGCCGCTCTTGTCGACAGGCGCATCGGAGGCCGAGGCGCCCTTGGAAGCGGCACCGGCCTCGCGAGCAGCTGCGGCGCGGAAGGCGTCCTCGCGCTCCTCGCTCGACAGATGACGGCGGCGGCGACGTGTGGGGTTCATGCCGCCGCCGCGATTCTGCTGCTGGGGCTGCTGAACCTCGCGCTCGCGAGAGGCGTTCTTGCCCGCGGCTGCAACCTCGGTAGCATCGCCCGAGCCCGCGCGCTTGCGACGGCGACGGCCATCGGCCGCCCCCTCGGCCTCGGGTGTCTCGGCCTTACCGCGGCCTTTTCCGCGGCCACGGCCCTCGCCCTGACCCTGACCGGCGCGAGCATCGGATTCAGCATCGCGACGACGGCGCTTGGGCATCGACGTGCCGGCCAGACGGTCGGCACTCGACAGGCCATCGCCCACATCGACGCCGTTTTCGCGATCGAGCTCCATGAGCGCCAGGCGCATCTCGGGCGACTCGATGCGCTCGAGCACGTCGCGCGTCACGCAGTCGGGGCGGCAGTTGCAGCCCTGCTCGGCGGCCTTCTTTTTGCAGCCCTCCGAGCACGTCATATCGGCTAGGTTGACCTTAAAGACTTTGCCGTTCTCCAGGCGCAGCACCAGCTGCTCACGCGGCGTGTCATACTCCTGGATACGCGCCTTGCCAAGCGGCGTATCGATGAGCGTCTTCTTTTTGGGCGCACGGCTCTTAAAGTCCTTGTAGGCCTCGAACTCGTAGCGCAGGCAGCACATCAGACGACCGCACACGCCGCTGATCTTGGAGGAATTGAGCGGCAGGTCTTGCTCTTTTGCCATGCGAATCGAGACGGGCTCAAACTGTCCGCCAAAGCGCGTGCAGCAGAGTTCCTGTCCGCACTGGGCATAGCCGCCCACCAGGCGGGTCTCGTCGCGCACGCCGATCTGGCGCATGTCGACGCGAATGTGCAGCGTCGAGGACAGATCCTTGACGAGCTGGCGAAAATCGACGCGCTCCTCGGCCGCAAAGTAGAACACGGCCTTCTCGCCGCCAAACAGGTACTCGACGCCCACCGGTTTCATCTCGAGGTCGAGCTCCTTGACCAGGCGGCGGAAGTCGACCATGGCCTCGTCGCCCTGGATGGCCAGGTCATCGGCAAGCTGCAGGTCGATGTCGCTCGCCACGCGCAGCACGGGCTTGAGCGGCTGACCGATCTCGTCTTGCGGCACCTCGAAGGGATCGGCCGTGACCAGGCCGATCTCGGTTCCGCGCTCAGTGGAGCAAATGGCATAATCGGCCTCGAGGATATCCAGATCCTGCGGGTCGAACCACAGGTCGCGCGAGGCGTAGGTAAACTTAACGGGTACGACTAACGGCATTTCAGTGCCTTCCTGATATCGAACAGCATGACCTCGATGGCCAGCTGGGGAGTAACGTTTCTGGCGATGTTGCGCTCGGCGGTTGCGACCGCTTCGAGCGCCTGAGTGGCACCCGCAACATTGGTCGCGGCGGCAAGCCGACCGATCGTGTCGCGCACATCCTCGTTCACGACGTCGGCCGCCTCATCCTGAAGCGTCAGCAGTACGTCGCGCATGAGCGTCCGCGCGCTCGCCAGCACTTCCATGATACCCGAACGCTCGCGCGCGTTGAGTTCGCGCTTGTTGCGGTCCTCAAGCTGCTTCAATGCTCCACGCGACAGGTAGTCGGCGTTTTGCTCGAGCACCTTTTCCTGTGTGGACTTGACCTCGGCGAGCGGCGCCTTAACGGCGACGATGAGCGACTTGGCGCGACTGAGTACGTCGGCCTCGTCGGCGGCAATGAGCGAGTCGATGGCGCGGACCATCTGGCGGCGAGCATCCTGGCGCTCGGCGCTCTTAAGGAACTCGATGCCGCGTGTGGGGCTTCCCGCCACGGCGACCGCCATGCGGCAACGCGCGAAGTCCTGACCCGTCGCGCGACTCACGGCACGCGCGGCCACGGCGGGCGACACCAGCCGAAACGGCACGCACTGGCAGCGGCTCACGATGGTGGGCAGCATCACGTCCGCCGAGGTGCCCAGCAAGATGAACATAACGCCCTCGGGCGGCTCCTCGAGTGTCTTGAGCAGTGCGTTGGCGGTGTTGGCGCGCAGCTGCTCGGCACGGTCGATGATGTAGACCTTGGCCTTGGCGCGGATGGGCGCCAGCGGCACGTCATCGAGCAGCTCGCGGGTCTGGGCGATGAGGTAGCCCGTGGCGCTCTCGGGCGTGTAATAGTGCACGTCGGGGTGCGTATGGCGGGCGACGCGCACGCAGCTATCGCATGAGCCGCAGCCATCCTGCTCGCACAGGAAGGCCTGAGCGAGCGCCCACGCGGCGTCGAGCTTGCCCGCGCCGGGCGCGCCCAAAAACAGGTAGGCGTGCGATGCGCGGCCGCTGGCGACGGCGTTGGTCAAAAAGTCGCGCACGCGCTCTTGAGTGTCAAGCTTGGCCAGCAGGCTTGCCTGAGCGGGGGCCATGCTACTCAGCCTCCTGGGCAAGCGCGGCGGCGACGGCATCCTGGGGGATGTCGAGACCGTGCGCACGAACCAGCTCGACCGTCTGCGCGAAGACGTCTGCAATCGACGCAGTGGCGTCGATGAGCTTTACGCGATTTGGCTCTTCGGCGGCAATGCTGCAAAATCCCTGGTAGACGCGCTCCTGGAAGGCCATGCCCTTGGCCTCCATGCGGTCGGCCGCGCCGCGGGCAGCCATGCGCAGCGCCGCCTGCTCGGGCGTGATGTGATAGACGAGCGTGAGCGCCGGGTGCGTACCCGCGACGGCCAGGTTGTTGGCGTCGCGCACTATCTGGCGGTCGAGGCCGTCGGCAAACGCCTGGTAGCAGGTCGTGGAATCGTAGAAGCGGTCGCACAGGACCACCTTGCCGTCAGTAAGGGCAGGCGCGATGACCTCGTGCACCAGCTGGGCGCGCGCGGCCTCGTAGAGCAACAACTCGCAGGTGTCTCCCATCGTCGTATTGGCGGGGTCGAGCAGCAGAGCACGGATCTTTTCGCTGATGGCGGTACCGCCCGGCTCGCGCAGGCTCACAACCTGGTAGCCAGCGAGTTCGAGCGCGCGGGCAAGCAGGCGCGCCTGCGTGGACTTGCCGGCGCCATCGACGCCCTCGAGCGTGATAAAGCTATGTTGAGCGGGCTCAAAAGCCATGGGCGCAGCCCCTTCCTACAAGGCGCGTAAATGCAGATATATCAACCAAGCCATGATACCCCAGTGCTCGGCGCGTCCCAAATCCAACCTAGCCATCGAGGCATCCCCGAAGTTGCGGTGAAATAGGGACTGATTGAAGCTCTGAGACCGCCAAACAGTCCCTATTTCACCGCAACTTATGATGGAGAATTTTGGACGCTGGGTATAATCGTCGTATTGCATTGAAATGTGGCGAAAGGAGTGGCAATGTCTCGGTATTGCGCCTCGTGCGGCAAGCTTCTTGCAGATAATGCCAAGTTCTGCACCTCGTGCGGTGCACCCGTTGAGCAAACAGCCGCGAGCGATAGCCAGCCCGCTTTCGAGCAGACCGGTTCCCTCGATACGCCGCAAGCCAAGGCGGACGACCCCCTCGCCTATCGCCCCGACCCCGCCGCAGGCCCCGCGGCCGTCGAGACCACGCAGCGCATACCCGTCGCGAGCGGCTCGCCCCAACAGCAGCCGGCTCCCGCATACGCGCCCGCTTCGCCACAGACCCCCGCTCCCAAAAAGAGCGGCACCGGGCCGCTTATCGCCGTTATCGTTGTGCTGGTGGCGATCATCATCGCCCTGGTCGTTTTCCTTGTGATCAAGCCTTTCGACAACGCCGCCACGCAGACGACTGCCGAGGTAGCTAAGCTGCACCATGACGTCGATGACGATGACCTAAAGCCTCTCGGCGATCCCAACAGCCTGTACGACGATGATGACGATGACGACGAGGATGGCGGCGAAGCAACGCTCTCCGAGCAGAACCTCTACCGCCGACTGAGCGAATACTACGACTTGCTCGAAGACCTCGACAACTACGTCCGTGGCTGCGCACAGAACTTCAACGGCAGCTATCTGGAAGAGGATCGAACCACCCGTCAAAATCTCGCCGACGTCGCCGAGCGCACGGAGGACACCATCGAGCAGTATTACGACATCGTCGAGGACCTAGACGTCCCGACGAGCTCCAAGAACTACAGCTCCTGGAAAGACATCGTTGCCCTGTACGACGACCTGAATCACCGCATTGACGCAATCTGTGATGCCTGGGAGATCAGCCTGAAATACGCCAAGCCTGCGGACCACAAGAATGAGATCGTGGTGCCGCTGTCGCGCGACAACGTGGCGGGCACCAATGACAATAAGTACCGCCTAGACTTTGAGGAGCGCTATCCCGGCGCCAAACCCGTCGAAGTGAACTAGCGCTTTGTCGTTCCCGAGCCGGCAGTTAGGGACGTTCCTAAACTGCCGGCAGAAAAGAAACGTCCCTAACTGCCGGATAAAAAACGAGCGAGGATTTTGAGGTCCTCGCTCGTTTTTGTTTTGGGCAATGTTTCGACTGCGCCGCTACTTGTCGGCGGCTGCTTTCTTGGCAGTCGACTTCTTCGCGGTCGTCTTCTTGGCAGCAGTCTTCTTTGCCGCCGTCGTCTTCTTGGCCGCCGTCGTCTTCTTGGCCGTGCTCGCCTTGGTCGTGGTCTTGCGACCGCGGGCGGGCTTCTTCTCCTTGGTCGGGCAGTCCATGTTCACGCAGATGCGCCACGGGCCGCGCGCCGTGTTGACCACCACGATGGGGGCGCCGCATTCGGGGCAAGTCTCACCCGTCGCCTCGAGCTTACCGCGCGCCGGCAGAGGATAGCTCACGCCGCAGTCATCGTAGTTGGTGCAGCGGATAAAGCGCTTGCCGCTCTTCTCGCTCTTGTGCGCGATCAGGTCGCCATGGCGTCCGGCCTCGGCGCACACCTTGCACTCGCCCACCTTAAGGTCAGGCTCGTAGTTGGTGGGGCACGTGGGGTTCACGCAAATCTCGAAGGCCTTCTGGCGGAACGGCTGGCACTTAATGCGCGGCGCGCCGCACTCGGGGCACACGGCCGCCTCGCCCTCGAGCGGGCTTACCTTGACGCCGCTCGGCACCGGATAGGTCACGTCGCAGTCGGGCCAGCCCATGCAGCCGATAAAGCTACCGCGGGTCTTGGCGCTCGTCTTCATAACCAGATCCTTGCCGCACTTGGGGCAGGCACCCACGCGCGCATCGGCCGTGACGGCGTCGCTGATGGCGTCGCCGAGCTCCTGCGTATGTTTGAGCAGCTCGTCGAGCACACCGGCCAGCAGCGCGCGCGAGTGCGTCACGACATGCTCTTCGGTGTCCTCGCCGCGCTCGACGCGGGTCATGTCGCCGTCGAGCTCGCTGGTCATATCGGGGCTCGTGATGCGCGGGGCAAATTGCGTCAGCGCGTCGATGATGGCGATGCCCAGCTGGCTCGGCTCAACGGGATCATTTTTGAGATAGCGCACGGCATACAGGCGCTCGATGATGCTCGCACGCGTGGACTTGGTACCCAGGCCGCGCTTTTCCATCTCCTGCACGAGCTTGCCCTGGCTGTAGCGCGCGGGCGGCTCGGTCTGCTTGGCCTCGAGTTTAATGTCGAACACGTCGACCGTATCGCCCTGCTCCAGCGGCGGCATCTGCTCATCGCGCTTAAGTCCATACGGATACGCCTCGCGGAAGCCCGGAGTCACGAGCACATCGCCCGAAGCCACGAACGGCTCACCGTTCACGTCGAGCTCGAGCTTGGTGTTCTCGATGGTCGCGGGACCCATAAGCGTCGCCAGGAAGCGGCGGGCGATGAGGTCGTAGAGCTTGCGCTGACCGCCGTCGAGCGTGGACGGATCGCCCTCGCCCGTGGGGTAGATAGGCGGGTGGTCGGTGGTCTCGACTTTACCGCGCGTGGGCTTCATGGGACCAGCGAGTACCTTTTTGCACACGGGCGCCAGCGCCGGGTTGATCTTTGCCAGGTCACTCACCACGGCGCCCAAATCGAGCGTCGCGGGATACACGGTGTTGTCGACACGCGGGTAGCTGATGAGGCCCGCCATGTAGAGAGACTCGGCGATGCGCATGGTACGCGCAGGCGAGATGCCCTCGGCTGCGGCGGCAGCCTGCAGCGAGGTGGTCGCAAACGGCGTGGGCGGCTGCTGCTTGCGCGAGCGCTTGGTCACCGCGGCGACGGTTGCCGTCGCGACGCCGTCAACATGGCCGTACGCCGTCTCAGCAGCATCCTTGTCGGTAAAGCGTGCCGTCTTGTGCGCAATCTTAAAGCGGTCATCCTCGGCAGCGCCCTGCGCAGCACCCATGCCGCGAATCTGCCAATAGTCCTCGGGCACAAACGCCATGCGCTCGCGCTCGCGCTCGACCACCAGGGCAAGCGTCGGCGTCTGCACGCGGCCGGCAGAGCGCACGTTACCAAAGCCGCCAAACTTGGCGAGCGTCAGGTAACGCGTGAGCACCGCACCCCAAATGAGGTCGATGTGCTGGCGGCTCTCGCCGGCGTCGGCCAGATTCTGGTCGAGCGAGACGAGATTATCGAAGGCCTGCGTGATCTCGGCCTTGGTAAACGAAGAGTACTGGGCGCGGGCGACCGGCAAGTCCGGCGCAACCTCGCGCACCTTGTTGAGGGCGTCCGAACCGATCAGCTCGCCCTCGCGATCGAAGTCCGTGGCGATGATGACACTGTCGGACTTCTTAGCCAGGTTCTTGAGCGAGCGAATGAGCTCTTTCTCGGCCGGCAGCTTAATGACGGGCGCCCAGGTGAGGTAGGGCAGGCTCTCGAGCTTCCAGCCCTTGATGGAGATACCGTCGGCAAGAAACGGCTTACGCTTGGTGTCGTAGGGCGGACGAGCCAGGCCATCGGGCATGTCGGCCGGCAGCATCTCGCCGTCCTCGGTCACCGAATACCAACCCAGCTTTTTATCGAACAGCACGCTGTCGCAAAAATCGGGCGCAAGGATGTGACCGGCGAGACCGATCGTCACACACTCCTCGCCCTTCCACTCAAAACGGTAGATGGCGGTGTTGTACACCTTGTCCTTTTTGGGTTTGCCCGTGGACAGACGCTCGGCGATCTGACGCGCGGCGTCGTTTTTCTCGGCGATGATGAGCTTCAAAAGAGGCTCCTATCTCGTGTCTCTGCGGCTACGCCCGCCCGTGTGGCGGCCGATTTACGCCCTTGCTTGCTCGATCTGCCCGATGAGCCAATCGCACCAGGCATCCATGCCCTCGCCCTTGCGCGCGCTCACGGCAAACCGCGGCGCCTGCGGATTGAGGTCATCGAGTGTCTTAGTATACCTATCCATGTCAAAATCGAAAGCCGGGGCCACGTCGACCTTGTTGAGCAGCTGCGCGCCGGCATGTTGGAAGATGCCCGGGTACTTGATGGGCTTGTCGTCGCCCTCGGGCACCGAGAGGATCATGATGGACAGGTTCTCGCCCAGGTCAAAATCGACCGGGCAGACCAGGTTGCCCACATTTTCGATAAAGATGACGTCGATGTTCTCCAGGCCGACGGCCTGGTCGAACGCATCAACGGCCTCCATGATCATGTTACCCTCGAGGTGACACAGACCGCCTGTGTTGATCTGGATGGCGGGCATGCCGGCTTCCTTCATGGTGATGGCATCGACATCCGAGGCGATATCGCCCTCGATGACAGCGCAGCGCAAGCCGGCCTTGTCGCGCAGGCGCTCGTTGGTGCCCAGGATCGTGGTGGTCTTGCCCGAACCGGGGCTCGACAGCACATTGATCACATAGGTGTTTGTCTCATTAAATCGCTGACGCAGCTGATCTGCCAGGCGCTCGTTGCGCGACAGAATCGGCGATGCGATATCAATCGTTTTCTCGGCCATACTTAGCGCTCCTTACTTTGGCCCCTTTATACCCCATCACTAGATGGCTAGCGGGCTAATCGTCGGGGGTTTCGATCTCGATACTTGCGATGTCGAGCTCGCGGCCGTGCAGCAGGCGCACGTTGGCGCCGCCGCACTGGGGACAGCGACAGTGGAAACGATCGTGGTCGAAAACCTCGCCGCAGTCCAGACACTCGCTTTGTGGATGGACCTCCTCCACGGCAAGCTCGCAGCCTCGCGTGAGCGGGTCCTCGTCGCGAAATGTCTCCCACGCAAAGTCGAGCGCCTCGCGCACGACCTCGGTCATATCCCCGATACGCAGCGTTACCAAAACGGCGCGCGAGGCCCCCGCCCCACGCGCCGCGCGAATCACTGTATCGAGTATGCCGTTGACAATGCCAACCTCGTGCATACCGATTTACTCCTCGCTATCCTCTTCGTCGTCCGAAAACAGGTCCAGACGGCTCACAAACAAGCCCTCCTTGCCCTCGCGCGCGGTAATGACCACGCGAGCGATGGCGAGCGAAATCTCGTAGAGCGAGAGCAGGGCGCCATACATGAGGCCCAGCGTAACGGGCGAGCCGTCGGGCGTAATCACAGCCGAGCCCGCAAGCAGGCCAACGTATACGTAACGCCAGGCACTGCGGAAGGCCGCATAGGACACAATATGGAAGACGGACAGGTAGAAGATGATGAGCGGCAGCTCAAACGCCACACCAAAGCCGATCATAAAGAGCAGCTCCATGTTGACGTAGTTCTCCAGGTCGGGCAGCGCCGTGGCGACGGCCGAGGTCTCGCCGATAAGCCACTCAAAGCCTGCAGGAATGATGATGAAGTAGCAAAAGATGGCGCCCAGGAAGAACAGCACCGTCGAGGCGAGCACCGTGGGCACGACCCACTTGCGCTCGTTGGGACGCAGTGCCGGCAGGAAAAATGCCAGAATTTGCCAGATGATCATGGGCGTGCACATGACCACGGCCATCTTGATGGCCAGCGAGAAGCGCAGGCCAAAGCCGCCGAGCGTGGTGGTGATGTAGAACTTACCGTCCGGCACAAAGGAGCGGATGGGGTCTTCCAAGATGTCGAGCACCACGGGCGTGGCGAAATACAGCACGATGGCGGCGGCAAACACCGACACGACCACGATGGTCAGGCGGCGACGGAGCTCTCCCAAGTGATCGAAGAGCGGCATGCGCGCAGGTCCGATAGGCATTACTCATCGCCTCCCTTCGGGGCATCGGCGGCAGCGGCGTCGTCCTCGGCCTCGAGCTCGCGAGCGAGCTGGTCGACGACGGCCTTGCGCTTGCGGGGACGACGGGCGTAGAGGTCGGCCGTCGTGGGCTCTGCCGGCTCGGGCTCGGGCTCCGGCTCTGCAGCAAGTTCGGGCTCGACGACAGGCTCGGCGGCAGCGGCAGGCTCGGTGCTCTCGGCCTCGGACTCCTCAGCAGCACCCTCGCCCTCGGCGGCAGCCTCGCTCGCGGCCTTCTCGGCAGCAAGGCGGGCACGGCGCTCGGCAAAGGTCTCCTTCTTGGCGGGCGCTGCCGTCTCGGCGGCATCCTCGTCCGCATCGGAATCGTCATCGACGGCAGTCTTCTTGGGCTTGACCGGCGCCGAAGCGGCCTCACTTACCGGATCAATAATCTCGGACTGAACAACGGCCGTCATCTTTTCCTGCGTCTCGCGGAACTGACGGATGGCACGGCCGATCGTGCGGCCCATCTGCGGGAGCTTATCCGGGCCAAACAGCAAAAAGCCGAAGACCACGATGATCGCGAGCTCACCCTCTCCAATACCAAACACACATACCTCCAAGGCTCGATGTGAGTCGAGCCCGCACCGCGCCATTCGGCCGGAACTCGTCTATTCATTCGGTCAAGTATAGCGCCCGGACGCCAAAACGTCCGAGCGCATCACAAACATATGCCAAACGGCACGCCCTTTTGGGGGCAAAGATTATGCAGCGGTGATCGAAATCTCCTGGTCGACACCCAACAGCTGAACCACGCGCATCACCGGGGGCCGCACATTGGTGCAGCTAAAGCGCTTGCCGTGGTCGACCGCGTGGTGCGCGGCGCCCACGAGCACGCCAATGCCCGTCGAATCGATGTAGCTCACCTGGGCAAAATCGAGCTTAACGGCCTCAGTGGGCTGTTCGAGCGCCAGGTCGATGGCATTGCGCAGGCTATCGGCGTTAGAGATATCGATCTCGCCGGTTACCTTAATGGTGTAGAGCTCTGGCGTGGGGTTGGTGGAAATACCCAAATCCATGTATACGCTCCTTTACGTATCGAAAGTGCGGATAGTACGGGAAGCCGCGCGTTAGGCGCGCTCGGCACGCGCAAGCTCGGCAGCGACGAGCTTAACGGCCAGCACCAGAACATCGAGCGCGGCCTCCAGGTCCTCGACCGTGGGATAGCTCGGCGCGATGCGGATGTTGGTGTCGCGCGGGTCCTTGCCATAGGGCCAGGTAGCACCGGCCGGCGTGAGCTTGACGCCCAGGTCGGCACAAAGCGCGGCGACCTTTTGGGCCGAGCCCTCGGGACCATCAAAGCTCACAAAGTAGCCGCCGCGAGGATGCGTCCAGGTAGCGCAGCCCGTCTCGCCCAGGCCCTCGGTGAGCTTGCGCTCAACGGCCTCAAAGCGCGGGCGCAAAAACTCGGCATGCTTTTTCATGTGCGCCTTGACCGCCTCGATGGTGGGAAGGAAACGCACGTGGCGCAGTTGGTTGAGCTTATCGGCGCTGATGAGGCCGGCCTTCAGGCGCTTGGAGAACTCCGCGATAACCGCGGGGCTCGCACCGATAAAGCCGATACCGGCGCCCGGGAAGGTGATCTTGGACGTCGAGGCAAAGGCCACTACGCGGTCCTCGGTGCCCGCCGTGCGGGCAAGATCGAAGATGTTGGCGAGCTCGTCGGTCTCGTCGTACAGGTCGTGCACGCAGTAGGCGTTGTCCCAGAAGATGCGGAAATCGGGCGCGGCCGTGGGCATCTCGACCAGGCGACGCACGGTGTCCTCGCTAAAGGTGATACCCGTGGGGTTGGAATACTTGGGCACGCACCAGACGCCCTTGATGGAATCGTCGGCGGCAACGAGGCGCTCGATTTCGTCCATATCGGGGCCGTTGTCGGTCATCGCGACGGGAACGTTCTCGATACCCAAGTCGGCGGTAATGCCAAAGTGGCGATCGTAGCCGGGAACCGGGCACAGGAACTTGACCTTCTTGCCGTCGTGCGCTGCCTCGTAAGCCTCCCAGGGCTCGCTGCCGCACGAGCCGCAACGCCAGAACATACCGGCGATACCGTGCTCGATCAGCAGGCTCGACGAGCCCAGCACGAGTGTCTGCTCGGCGGGGCAACCCAGGAACTCCCCCGCCAGCTTGCGTGCCGAGGGAATGCCCTCAAAGCAGCCATAGTTGGAGCAGTCGACGTTGCCGTCGTGCAGATCGGCATCGGCATTGAGGATATCGAGCATGGGTCGAGAGATGTCCACCTGGGAGGGCGACGGCTTGCCGCGAGCCATGTCGAGCGCCAGGCCCTTGGCCTTGACCTCGGCGACCTCGGCTTTGAGCGCCTCGATGGCGGCATCGAGTTCGGTGGTTTCCATCTTCTGGTAGATCGTCTGCATGGGTGCGACCTTTCGCGAAGCGGGACGTTGCAGTTCGTCTAAGTATAGACCGCCACCGCCGCAACGGTATGAAGCCGTGATAGATTAAGTCCATCGCAATGAATTACGAATCGCCGCGCATGCCGGCGTGAAGCGCCCAAGGAGGCACTATGGAGTACGGATCGTTCCAGGCCGAGGAATTCGGTGACCTGCAGCGCCTGGTCGACGGACTGTTTTACGACCGCCACGCCATCGACCGCCTGGATCTGATCGTACAGGCCGAAATCTTGGACCTGGCACCCGATCTCATGGAAATCGTGAACCTTTTGCCGCCCGGCTATTACGACCGCCAGTCACTTTGCGACCAGCTCAACTCGGCCCTTGCCGCCCACGGCTGGGGCGCCGTCTACGGAACGGTGGAATAAGCCTCGAGGCCGACGGTTTGGCCCGCTTCCCGACCCTGGCGAGGCTTGTTTTAGGGCTTGTGGCCAAAAAAAGGCAAATATGAGTACTGTTGCCTTTTTAGTAGCAGCGATTCTTGGTCGAAATCGGCAAAACTCGACTTGAAACTCCCTAATCACCGTCAGCTAGCGCCAAATTGGAAGTCGATGATCACTCATTAACGTACAGTTCTTATAACTTTGTTCATTATTTTCCATACCTAAAATGAAACGCCGTTTGTGACAGTACTCACAAACGGCGTTTTTTGACCACCGGCGTGTCTGGCAGGCGGCAAGCACCGCCCGAATCCGCATTTTGAACGCGCCCGAATCGGTTCTGGAGCCGGTTTTCGCGCTCTTACTCGTCTTTGGGCGCGGGGTGTTTGCAGACCACGCTCATGTAAATCATGCCGAGCACGGCGGCGGTGACCGAACCGGCAAGGATGGCGGCCTTGGCAGCCAGAACCTCGAACTGAGCCGTCGGGAAGGCGAGGCCGCTGATGAGAATCGACATGGTAAAGCCGATACCGCCCAGAATGCCCACACCGGCAATCATGTGCCAATTGACATTGTGCGGAAGCTCGGAAATCTTGAGCTTGACCAGCGCGAACGTCATGCCAAAGATACCGATCGGCTTGCCCAGCAGCATGCCAAAGTACACGCCGAGCGTCACCGGGTCGGTGAGCAGCGTGCTCATGTCCACGCCCACTAGGCGAACCTGTGCGTTCACGAACGCAAAGATCGGCAGAATCACAAAGTTGACCGGCGTGGAGATCAGACGCTCCATGCGGATGAGCGGCGGGGTCACGCGGTGCATGACGCGCTCGACCTTGGTGGTCGAAACGGTAAAGTCATGCTGGCCCAAGATGTGCGCCTCGTCGTCGTAGCGGTCGTCGAGCAGCGGCAGGCACTCGCCCAACCAATCGGTGAGGCTATCAAGCTTGACGCCGCACTTGGCCGGGATGGTAAAGGCCAAGATGACGCCAGCAAGCGTGGCATGTACGCCGCTCTTGAACATGCAGAACCACAGCAGTAGGCCCAGCACCGAGTACGGGGCAAGGCGGTAATGCTGCGTCTTGTTGAGCCACACGAGCGCGCAGGTCACAAGCGCAGCGGCGCCCAACCAAAACGGATTGGGGCTCTGACCGTAGAAGATGGCGATGGCGGCGATGGAAATGAGGTCGTCGGCGATGGCGAGCGTCGAGAAGAACACGCGCACGCCGTTGGGCACGCGATTGCCCAAAAGCGACAGCACGCCCAGCGCAAAGGCAATATCGGTTGCCATGGGAATGGCCCAGCCGTTGTGCGCGCCGGCATGGTTAAAGATCAGATAGATGCAGGCGGGAACGACGACGCCGCCCACGGCCGCCAGCATGGGAAGCATAGCCTGGCGCGGGTTTTTGAGCTCGCCGACCGTCATCTCGTACTTAAGCTCAATGCCCACCAACAAAAAGAAAATCGCCATGAGGAAGTCGTTGACGAAAAGCTCAACGGTGAGACCGGCCGTAAGGTTGCCCAGACCCACATACAGCGGGGTCTCCAAAAAGTGATGGATGGCCTCGTAGGCATCGGTATTGGCGCAAATGACGGCGGCGATGGCGGCGAAGACCATGACGGCGGCGGAAATCGTGCCGTTCTCGGCAATGCGCTCCCAGATGTCGTGACGTTCAAAGCGTTTGCGCTCACGAACGTTGAACAGCTGCTCAGTTGCTGCCATGGGCGGCTCCTTTCACGGGATGGCTCCCGTCTTAAAAAAGCACGGCCCACCCAAGTGGCGGCGCCGCGCTCTAACGTACTACGCTTGCATCTAGCCTACCCTGCACGACAAGCACGCAGGCGTGGCCGAAAAGCGGAACCACAGGTTGAACATTATTTGCTCAACGGCACAGGAGCCCCTGTCCAAGAAAAGCATGGCTCCATGCACAAAAAACGACCGGAGCGCGGGGCTTCCGCGATCCGGTCGTCGGTGTTAGGTCAAAAAAAACCTAGCAGGCGGCCATGATGGGGGCAGCGACCTGCTTCTTACGAGAGAGGACGCCCGGCATCCAGACGCCGTCGTGCTCGTCGGCAATGCCCAGGCCCTTCTGAGCAGCCTCGGTCTCGCCCTCGAGCAGGACCTGCGAGCCCTCCTCCATGATGTCGGTGATGCACAGGACAATGCCGTCGGCACCCTTCTCGGCGGCGTAGGCGCGCATGGCCTCGCGAATCTCGTCGATCATGCCGAGTGCGCGGGTCTTGTCGACAGTCTCGTACTGGCCGATGAGCAGCTTCTTGCCGGCAGGCTCGAACATCTTGATGTCGTTGCCGACCATCTCGGCTGCGGTGAAGGAGCCGGACGGACGGGTGAGGAAGACCTCCATGCCAAACTTGACCGGGTCGACGCCCACCTGCTCGCCGAGCTTGGCGGCGACGGCGCGGTCGACATCGGTGGTGGTGGGGCTCTTGAGCATGAGCGTGTCGGTCATCATGGCCGAGAGCAGCAGCTTGGCCTGAACGTCGGAAAGCTCAACGCCGAGCACGCCGGCGAGCTTGGTGACGATGGTGCAGCTGGAGCCCCAGGGCAGGCAGATGTAGTGCAGCGGGCCGGCGGTCTCGAAGTCGCCGATGCGGTGATGATCGACAACGCCAAAGACCGTGGCGTCCTTAAGGCCGGCGACGGACTGGGCGGACTCGTTGTGGTCGGTGAGGACGACGAGCTGACCGGCCTCGACGGACTCGATCACGCGGGGCTCGGCGATGCCGGCGTCGGCGAGCAGCTTGGCGGACTCGGCCGGAAGCTGACCAAGGGCGCAGGCCTCGTAGGTGTTGCCGGCATACTCAACCTGGTTGAGCAGCTGGGACAGGACGACGGCGCTCATGATGGCGTCGTTATCGGGGTTCTGGTGACCAAAGACAAGAACGTTTGCCATGGGTATCCTCCACTTGATATGTGTACTTGGACGTAGCTATGGTAGCACGCTGCGCCGAACCTTATGAGACGGAAGGGGCGCGGCGCAATTTGGGGTGAGCCTGGGGGGGGGCGAAGTCTGTCCCCCTTGTACCACCCGCCCCCCCTGCACCAGCTATTTGCCAGCGGCGCGCAGAGCTACGTAGGCGGCACCGATGATGCCGGCGTCGTTTCCGAGCGAAGCGACCTTAATGGGTGTCTCGCGCGAGGCGGAAAGCGCATACTGCTTAAAGTGCTCGCGAACCTTGTCGAGGTAGACATCGGCCGAGGCGGAGGCGCCGCCGCCGATGAGGAACATCTCGGGATCAACCACGTTGGCAATAAGCGCCAGTGCGCGGCCAAGATAGTCGGCCATGGTATCGGCCGCGGCCAGCGCGAGCTTGTCGCCCTCGCGACAAGCCTGGAACACGTCCTTGGAATCTGAGGGGCCGGTGAGCTCGATGGGCTCGACGCCAGCCTTCTTGCACTCGGCAAGGTAGTTGCTCACCACACCGGTGGCGCTGGAATACTGCTCCAGGTGGCCATGGCCGCCGCAGCCGCAGGTGCGCTCCTCAGCCGGATTCAGGCACATGTGGCCGATCTCGCCGCCGGCACCCACAACGCCCGACACCACGTCGCCGTTGACGACAACGCCGCCGCCCACGCCGGTACCGATGGTGACCATCACCACGTTCTGCACGCCCTTGGCAGAACCGAGCCAGGCCTCGCCCATGGCAGCGGCGTTGGCATCGTTCTCGTACTTAACGACCGCGTCGGGGCAGTGCTCCTGAATGGCGACTCTCAGTTCGGGCAGGTTAATGGCAATGTTGGCCTTGACCTTGGCATCGCCCGATGCCGGGATGGGGCACGGAACGGCCAGGCCAATACCCGCCACAAAGGCGCGCGGAATCTGGGCCTTGGCGACCACCTGGTCGATAGCCTCGGTCACCGCGGCAAAGCCCGCAGCGTCAACGATAGGAGGCGTGGGCACGCTGGCCTTGGCAAGCAGGTTGCCGTCCTCGTCGAACAGGCCCTCCTTAACCGAAGTGCCGCCGACGTCGATGCCGATGTAGTACTGCTTAGGTTCCATGGGAGCCCACCTTTCTCGTTTAAACATTGCCTGTATGGTACCGCTCCCAAGGCAAAAACCTACCAAAAAGGGACAGGTTTGTTTTGGCAGGTTTTATCTGGGGAAGCGCGAATGGTCGTTCAATAGGTCGCGCATGACCTTCCCCAAATATAAAGGCGCCGGGAGGCGGAGACTCCCGGCGCCCGTCAAAGGGACTATGTTGCCTGTTGGACCGCACGGTCCATCGCGGCGATAACGCCGACTAGGCCTGAAGTGCCTGCAGCTGCTTGTGAACCTCGATGAGCTCCGTCGCCATGACGCGCATGGTCTCGGTACCGGCCATCTGGTCCTCGGCATGCAGCAGAATCAACGGGGCCTCGCCGTTACGCTCGCCGTTGGCCTCTTTCTTCAGAAGCCCCATGTGAACATCGTGGCCACCGTTATAGGCCTCGTCGCCCTGCTTGATAAGCTCCTCGGCGGCGTCAAAATCGCCCTCCTTGGCCTTTTGCACGGCATTGATGTACATGCTCTTGGCGGTACCGACGTAGCTGATGATCTCGAAGCAGGTCATCTGCAGTTCGTTCATATCCTCCATGCGGAGCACCTAGCCCATCACGCTGACGCAGTGGTCGATGATGCCGGCAGCATTCATGCGGCCGTAGTCGACCATGTTGATAACCTCGACCGGAAAACGGCCGGCGGCCTCCTTCTCAAAATCGCCCTTGGTGTAGCCGATCTGCGGGCCAAGCAGCAACATGTCGCACTCGTCCAGGTGATCGTGGGCCTCGTTCATGGGACGAGCCTCGACCTCGATATCCAGACCACGGTTTGCAACCTCGGCCTGCATCTTCTGGACCAGCAGGCTCGTGGACATACCGGCATTGCAGCAGAGCATGATCTTCTTCATGGTTTCCTCCTTATAACTGCGCGGCGCGCAGACGACGACTGGTTGTATTCCTTGCGGTTATTGTGCCCACTCCCCTGTATCTTTACGCAAGGGAGAGAGCCGCGGGCACCGGCACCGCGCACCGGCACCCGCAAAGGTGAAAGGGACGAACGTTAGGCGTTCTACTCGGCGAGAGCCTCCTGCTTGGCGATTGCCTTCTCGGAAATCTTCATAAAGGGCAGGTAGACGGCCATGCCAATGACAATCTCGAGAGCCTGCCACACGCCGGCGCGCCAGTCAAAGCCCGTAGCGAGCAGGGCATTGATGACGGGAGGCATGGTCCAGGGCACCTGGGCGATGCAGGGGCTGATGATGCCTGCGCAGGTGAGGCCATAGGTGATGCCGATGAACAGGTCGGGAAGGAGGACAAACGGGATCATGAGCGGCAGGTTGTACACGATGGGGTAACCGTAGATGACCGGCTCGTTGATGTTGAACAGACCAGGCAGGATAGCCATCTTGGAAACGGTCTCGGAAGCCTTGTTCTTGGAGAACAGGAGCGTGTCGAGCAGAAGCATGAGGGTGCAGCCCGAGCCGCCGATGAGGGCGAAGCTGTTAACGATCTGCATGTTCATGTAGTGATCGGGCTGGATGGTGCCACCGGCGGCAAAGGTAGCCATGTTGTCGACGATGAGCATGGTCAGGATCGGCTCGACGGTAGCGCCAGAGATGGTGGACTGGTGAATACCGACGCAGAACAGCAGGTTAGCAAGGGTGTAGATGAGGATAACAGCCCACGGACCGGCGTTCATGATGCTCTTGAGCGGGTTGGAGATGCACGTGGAGATGATGGTGCACAGATCGGTGCCGGCGCACACGGCGAGCAGGGCTGCGGCAAGAGCGAAGACCGCGAGGTTGAGCAGCATCGGGATCATGACGTTAAAGGAGTTGGAGACCGCGGGGGGCACGCCCTCGCCCAGCTTAACCTTGAGCTTCTCGACGCCAGAAATCTTGATGAAGAGCGAGACGGAAAGCAGGGCGATGATAATAGCCGAGAACAGACCGTTGGTGCCGGTGTTGGCAGTCGAAAGGGCGCCCGTGACCTCGGCGGAGGTGATCTTGTCGGTGAGCAGCGGGCTCGTGGCGGCAAGCGTGGCGGTGACCTGCTGCGGCATCATGATGACGAAAGCAGAGATAGCGACGACCATGCAAGCGAGCGGGTTATCGAAACGCTTGTTCTTAGCGAGGCTGTAGCCAATCAATCCGGCCAAGATAATGGCAGAGACGTTGAGGGTGCCCAGCGTAATTGCCGAACCCCACGTCTGAAGGTTGGCAAGGCCCACCGCATCGAGCGGGAACAGGGGGAACACGACGTTGTTAATAAGAACCGCGATACCCGCAAGGATATAGAGCGGCGTGATGGTCGCGAAGGCGTCACGCAGGGAACGCAGGTGAACCTGGTTTCCCACCTTCGCAGAGACCTCGGCAAACTTGTCGAGGAAGCTCTTTCCGTTGTCACTGGCCATGATTGCTCCTAACTTTCAAATCCGGCCTTTTCCTATGCGCACGGTGGTCTGTCGCCCTCTGCCACCAGATGTGCCATGTGTTGCGCGCGGCGGCGCGCGGTCTGGGCGTTCGCCCGGTCGCTAATCAACCACGTGGGTCGTGGCGACCTGTTTGAGCCAGGCCGCCGACTTCTTAAGGCGGCGCTTATAACCGTCCATCAGATCGACCTCGACAAAGCCGTAACGATTCTTAAAGGCATTGGCCCAAGACCAGTTATCGATGACGGCCCAGTAGTGATAGCCCCGGCATTTGGCGCCCTCAGCGATTGCCTTGGCCACCCACTCCAGGTGCTGACGTACAAAATCGACGCGGTAGTCATCCTGAATGGTTCCTTCGGCGTCACGGTTCTTGTATTCGTCCATGATGCCGATGCCGTTCTCGGAAACGAACCACTCAAGATCGGGGTAGTTCTTAGCGCAGTCCATGCCAAAGTCGTAGAGGCCCTGCGGGTAGATCTCCCAGCCGCGGCTCTCGTTCATAACGGCGTCGGGCCATACGTACTCGTCGGCAAAGTGCGGCAGGCCGTACTGGTCGACCTTGCTCGCCGGCGCCTGAACACGCGTGGGGTGGTAGTAGTTGCAGCCGAGCCAGTCGACAACACCCTGTTTGAGAATCTCTTGGTCGCCGGCACGGAACGGGAGCTTAACGCCGCCCTCGGCCAGGCTGTCGAGCACGTCGGCAGGAAGCTCGCCCTTGGTAATGAGGTCGAGCCACCAGCGATTGTTGATGCCGCTGGTCATACGCACGGCCTCGAGGTCTGCCTCGTTGGGGTTCTCCTTGGTGTAGACCGGGGTAAAGCAGTTGATCATGCCGATCTTGGCATCGGCGCGAATAGCGCCCTCGTCATAGGCGCGACGATAGTTGGCCACGGCCAGCGCGTGTGCCAGCGAGATGTGATACTGCACGGTGCGAGCGCGGTTGAAGTCGTGGAGTTGCGGGAACCACACGCCCTCCTGATAGCGCTGCTCGGGCTCGACGATGGGCTCGTTAAAGGTGAACCAGTACTTAATCTCCTGGCCAAACTCGTGGAAGGCGACGTCGGCGTAATGCGCGTAAGCCTCGACGACCTCACGGCTCTCCCAGCCGCCACGGTTAAAGAGATAGGTGGGCATGTCAAAGTGGTACAAGTTGACAAACGGCTCCAGGCCGGCCTCGCGAGAGGCGCGGAACAGCTCGTGATACCACGCAGCGCCCTCCTCATTAAGGTTGCCGTCGGCATCGAGCAGACGGCTCCACTGGATGGAAGTGCGATAGGTATTCAGGCCCAAGTCCTTCAAAATGCGAAAGTCTTCCTGGTACTTGGCCATAAAGTCATTGCCGGCATAAGAGCCAACACAGTTGTAGAACGAACCCAGATCCTGGATGGACCAGGTGTCCCACAGGTTCTCGAGCTTGCCGCCCTGGTTCCACTGACCCTCAGTCTGCGGGCCGGACATAGCAGCGCCAAAGAAGAAGTCGTTGGGCAGCTGATACTGTGCCATCAAAGTCCTCGCTTTCGTGTTCTAGAGCTTCCGTTTGGAGACGGGTTTGCTTTGGCAGGTTATCCGGCGCGGGCGCGCGCCGGATATACCGATATCCAACCCGCCAAAACAAATCCTTCTCCAAACAGTACAAGCAAACGCCAATGCATCTCGCTTGTTGTCTATAACTATAGCGCTCTAATTTTCTATGTAAAGCGTCTTTTTAACTTTTCTTTATCGAACTTCTTTCATGAAAGCCATATGGATGCTTTTTAAGTAGGTATACTTTCTTAATATTCAACGCAAATATGAAGGGAGGATTGCATGATTCCCAAATACGAGGCGGTAGCTGCAGATATCCGTCGAAGCATCGAGGACGGCGCCCTTAAGCCGGGCGATAAGTTGCCCACCGTCGTTGAGTTCTGTGAGCTCTATAGCGTTTCCAAAATCACCGTCAAACGAGCGATTGAGCAGATCACCGAGGAAGGCCTTATTACCAGCCGGCGCGGATCGGGCACCTACGTCAAGGACACGGCGGGGCTTCCCGGCCAGGTGTTTTTTCAAGGCAAGAACGACCGTGCCCAAGGCTTTTCGTACGAGCATCGCGGGGAGAAAGTGACCTCGGTGGTCTACGATTTCTCGATCGTCAATCCACCGGCAGAGGTTGCGACCCAGCTGGGAATGGCCGAGGATGACTTCGCCTATCACATCGTGCGCGTGCGCCAGGTCGACGAGAAGCCCATCGTCATCGAGTACACCTATATGCCGCTCGAACTGATCCCGGGCCTTAAAAAGAAGGACCTGTACGGATCGGTCTACGGCTTTATCCGCGAGCAATGCGGGCTGAAGATTTCGAGCTTCCATCGCACCATCCGCGCCGTGGCGGCAACCGAGGAAGAAGCCGAGCGCCTGGATACCAAACCCGGCTCTCCCCTGCTCGAACTTAACCAGATTGGCTTCTTGGATAGCGGCACCGCGTTTGAATATTCTATCTCGCACAACGTAGGCGACCGCTTTGAGCTGCACAACGTAACGCTGGCCTAGTTTTGTAATCCGGTGGGTGCTCGTTTTGAGCTGTCTTGCGGGGCACCCGCACAACCTTATGGGAGTATGCACATGTCCGATTTGATTAAACTCACGCCGATCTTCCACGAGAAGATCTGGGGCGGGCGCCAGCTCGAAACCGTGTTTGGCTACGACATTCCCGAGGGTCCCATCGGTGAGTGCTGGGCCATCTCGGCCCATCCCAACGGCGACTGCCAGATTGCGGAGGGCGCGTACGCCGGTCACACGCTGTCATGGCTGTGGGCCGAGCACCGCGAGCTCTTTGGCAATTGCGAGGGCAAGGAGTTCCCGCTGCTCATTAAGATTCTGGACGCCAAGGACGACCTTTCGATCCAGATTCACCCCAACGACGAGTACGCCGCCGAGCACGAGAACGGCAGCCTAGGCAAAACCGAGTGCTGGTATGTACTGGACTGCGAGCCCAGCGCCACGATCATCGTCGGCCAGCGTGCGCACGACCGCGCCGAGGCCGCGCGGATGATCGAGGAAGGCCGTTGGGACGAGATGCTCAACGTGCTGCCGATTCACAAGGGAGACTTTTTCCAGATCGACTCCGGCACCGTTCACGCCATCAAGACCGGCACGCTGATTCTGGAGACACAGCAGTCGAGCGACGTGACGTATCGTCTGTACGACTACGACCGCCCCGGCACCGACGGCAAACTGCGTCCCCTGCACATTGAGCAGAGCCTCGACTGCATAAACTTTGATGCTCAGGCTCCGACCGACGGCACGGTGACCGCGCCCGAGATGGACGGCGTGACCGAGCTCGAGTCTTGCCCCTGCTACACCGTCGATCGCGTGCGCGTTAACGGCAGCAAGACCCTCGACCAGCGCTGGCCCTTCATGTGTCTGTCGGTCATCGACGGCGAAGGCACCATCTGCGGCGACCCCGTCCACAAGGGAAGCCACCTGCTGGCCCCCAGCACCGTCAGCTCCATCGACCTCGAAGGCAAGATGGAACTGATTATCAGCCACCTCTAGGTCACCGGTCCCCAAGCGCTCGCCGGGACGGGGCGCGGGGTTTGGTCGCCTGCTCGGACAGTCCTGCTCGCACGGAGAGCACATTAAGTGCTCTCCGGCTCGTGCGGAACTC